>CAYXKO010000014.1:0-19462 GCA_964465435.1 uncultured Saprospiraceae bacterium
AGGCTCCTTGATGCATTGAAACATGATGTAGATGGCAAGTATGATGGGAATGCTCACAAACATGGTCAGCGATTGGGAATCGTTGATATCGTCTCCCACCGCTGCACCGATGGCTGCAAAAAGAGCCGCATACACCACATATCCTCCTATGAAAAACAAAAGGAAGATGAAAAATATTTTGATCCAGTTCAGATTGGCCAGCTCGCGCACGATGAGTTCTATATCCTCGATCTGCTCCACGGGAGCTGAATTCATGTTGGTGCTCATGGCTTCCATTTGCGCCTGATCAAATCCTGCAACTGAAAGTACCAGCAGATAGACCAGCGGTATCAGCACAAGCCAAATGACGATCTGCGTCAGTCCGACAAGCCCAACCCCTATTATTTTTCCGAGCATCAGCTCGGTGCTGGTGGCTGAAGAGATGATCACCTCCACGATTCTGTTGATCTTTTCCTCTGTCACAGCACGCATGACGGCAGCGCCGTATAAAAAGATAATAAAGAAAATGACATATCCCATGATCCCTCCCAGTACGGTTGCGATCTTGGACGCATAGCTGGATTTGTCCTTGACATCTTCGTACACGGGTTCGGGATCGATCAGTATTTCCGTATCCAGTTTCTCCAGAGCAATCTGGTCAAGCTGAAGCACTTTCATTTTGTGCTGCCGGATGCTCGAAGACAAATATTTGGAAAGCCTGGATTCCATTTCGATGTCCAGGGTCTTGTCGGAATAATAATAAGTACTGTATTGCTTGACATCGACGCCTGCAAACCTGGGCAACAACCAAACGGCATCCAGTTCGTCCCTTCTGCACCTGGCCTTGAGACTGTCCAGGGGTGCATCCGCTTTCGAAAACTGAAATCTCTTGTTGCTTTCCGGCAAGGGAATCTCCGTGCCGCTCTGGTCCAATACCGCCACGCGGTAGGACTTGTCACTCTCATGACTGAATATGAAAACGACCACAACAAAAAACAGCAGAAAGCCCAATGGCGTAAGGAGTGTGGTAAGGATAAATTTCTTGTTCTTTACACGGGTCGTGTATTCCTTATTGATGATCAGTCCCAGCTTATTCATGGTTGGCCTCGTTTACAGTGCGTATGAAAATGTCATTGAATGTTGGAAGTATTTCGCTGAAGGAGTGTATGGTCTTGCCCTGATCCAGTATGTATCTCAGGAGATCATTGGAACTCCGCTCCTTGGAAAGCCGCAGGATGTATCTTCCGTGGGCATGGTCCACTGTTTCCGCCAATCCGTCGAGTACGACGTTTTCATTGGGATCCAGGACCACTTCAAAAAGATGCTCCCTGAAATCCCGGCGTATATCCCTCACAGGACCCTGCAGGACCGCCTTGCCCCGGTTGATCAGGACGATCTCCTCGCAGAGTTCTTCCACCTGCTCCATGCGATGTGTGGAAAACAGAATGCTGGATCCCCGATTTTTCAGGTCGATGATCACGTCCTTGATCAGGTTTGAGTTGATCGGGTCGAGTCCTGAAAAGGGTTCGTCGAGTATGATCAGTCTGGGATTGTGTGCAACGGTGGCCACGAATTGTACTTTTTGCGACATGCCCTTGGAAAGCTCCTCAATTTTTTTGTTCCACCAGCTCATAATCTCAAATCGTTCCAGCCAGCCGGTCACCGCCTTGCGTGCATCGGGGCCGCTCATCCCTTTTAGTCTTGCAAGATAGATGAGGTGTTCGCCCACCTTCATTTTCTTGTATAATCCCCGCTCTTCCGGCATATAACCGATCGAAGGATTCTTCAGGCTCTCCACCGGAACTCCTTCCAGAATGACCTGGCCGGAATCTGCACGAGTGATCCCGGTGATGATCCGGATCAAAGAGGTCTTCCCGGCGCCGTTGGGCCCGAGCAGTCCAAAGATACAGGAAGGCGGTACTACAAAACTAACTTCGTCGACCGCCCTGACCTGGGCGTAATCCTTGGTCACTTTTCTTAACTCCAGCAATTGGCTCATGTTTCCACAGTTTGAAGCCGCTAATATAAGGAGGCTCCGACAATGCACGCCCCTGACTTGAAAAGGTACACCCTTCAGATTTCAGGCAGGCAGATGAATCAGGCTACTGAGAAGCCTTATCTTTCTTGCACCGAGCACTGCGGAACTATAACGGACCCATATGTGTTATCTTTTATTGATTTGTAATTGTCTAAAAACGAAAATATGAAATCACTTTTGTTGACTTTTGCTACACTCTTGTGGGTTGGTGCATCCATAGCCCAGGTGAGTGAAATATCTCGCCAGATGAGCCTCGGCGTACATAATGGATTTCGAGTAGCCATTCCCGGAGCTTCTCCGAAAATGATCAGCCAGGTCTGGAAAAAATACACCAGGGATTACGGAAAACTCAAAAAGAACAAAAAGGCCGACGAAGAATACATCGAGGCTGCTGTGATCAAATCCATATATGGAGCCAATCCCATGGATATCTATACATCCGTGGAAGAGGGATACCTCACCGCTTTTTTTGATTTGAAAACCGGATTTCTGAGTAGCAGCAGTCAGCCCGGAGAGGCCGCTGCCGCTAAAAATTTCATGCAGGAATTTGGATTTGAGGTGCAGCGCGAACAAACGAGACAGGAGCTGAACGATCAGGAAGATGCGCTGAAAAAAGCTGAAAAATACCTGGACAAACTGAAAAAAGACCACCAGACTTACCACCGGGATATCGAGGATGCCAAGGAACGGATCAAGAAGGCTGAGGCAAATATCACCACAAATGAAAAAGATCAGGATCAGACGAGAAAGGATATTGACACCCAGAAGAAAAAAGTGGAGGAGGTCAGAATAAAATTAGACAATATAGGAAAATCAAAGTAATACAAATTACGAAAATAAATATATAATAATTTTACTCACATTAGGATCCTCCTGCAAAGCGTGCCTGAAGCTTCAAAGAACGGTGCCTGTAATTTTCATTCCGGAACCGATTCGGCGTTGAGATATTAAATAAATTTTTAATAATAGCCTGATATTGAACGGGCCAATAACAATTATAAATTCATATTAAGAATTATTTTAATATGTAGGATAAAAGCAAGAAATTTGCAGGAAAGTTATTCACTTTTTATCCACATACTTTTACACGGGTTACTCACATGATGGAATAATTATATATAAATTTACTTTGATTTGATAGACCGTACCTTTGACCCGAAAACCAAGTTGAATCCATGGACCTACAAACAGCCAATCCATCCAAGACCCTGACCTCCGCCTACGGAGGCAAGATGCAGGCGGATTTTTCAAACCTCGCCTACGAAAGGCTTCAGCCCCAGGCTCTGGACCTCGAATCGGCTGTTTTGGGTGCGGTCATGCTGGATAAGGATGCCATCTCCGTTGCCATCGAGATATTGCGGCCTGAATCCTTCTACAGTCAGGCACATCAGACCATTTACAAAGCCATGGTCAGCCTGTTCAACCATTCACAACCCGTGGACCTGCTGACGGTAACCGAGCAACTCCGCAAAATGGAGGAGTTCGAAAACGTAGGAGGACTGCCCTACATACTCGAATTATCCAACAAGGTGAGTTCTGCGGCCAACACCGAATTCTATGCCAGGATCGTGGCCCAGAAATACGTACAGCGCGAACTCATACGCGTATGTACCCTGATCATCAAGGACGCATTTGAAGATACCAAGGATGTCCTGGACATGCTCGATCAGGCAGAACAAAACTTGTATGAGATCACCGACAAAAACCTGCGCAAAGGATACCAGTCCGTTGGAGCATTGGCCAGGCTGGCCCAAAAACGTCTGGAAGAACTCTCTGAATCTTCTGATGGGATCACAGGTATTCCCTCCGGTTTTCCCCAACTCGATCAGCTTACTTCCGGCTGGCAAAAGGGCAACCTCATCATTGTCGCTGCCCGCCCGGGTATGGGAAAGACCGCATTTACCCTGGCGCTGGCGCGAAATGCCGCCCTGGACTATAAAAAACCGGTGGCTCTATTCTCTCTCGAAATGAACAACCTCGAACTGGTCAACCGATTGATATCCATGGAATCAGAAATCCAGGGCAGCAAGCTGCGCAACGGAAAACTCGAGGAATACGAATGGACCCAGCTCAACTTTGCCATCGAAAAATTAAGCGATGCGCCGCTCTTTATTGATGATACACCTTCGCTCAACGTATTTGAACTCAGGGCCAAATGCCGCAGGTTGCACCAGAATCACGGCATCTCGATGGTGATCATCGACTACCTGCAGCTGATGACCGCCGGAGGTTCTGACAAGCGCAGCAGCCGCGAACAGGAAATTTCCACCATATCCCGCGCCCTCAAAGGACTCGCCAAGGAACTCAGCATTCCGGTCATTGCCCTGTCCCAGCTCAACAGACAAGTGGAGACCGGCACCGGAAACAAAAAGCCCCAGCTCTCTCACCTTCGTGAATCGGGTGCCATCGAGCAGGACGCCGACATGGTCATGTTCATTTACCGGGAAAACTATTACGAGGCTACCGGCGAAGTGGTGAGTCAGGAAATACGCGGACTTACCGAACTCATCGTTGCCAAACACAGAAACGGTGCCACAGATACCATCAAGATCCTCTTCAAGGAGCAATTTGCCAAATTCGTTCCTTTTGAAGAAGATCAGAACATCTTTGGATTTGGTTCCACACCCAATATTAAAATCATTCCATCCAAGATAAACGACGATGATACCATCCCGTTCTAAGAAAAATCTGCCGAAGACCAGGCAGGCACCCCAGGAGGGTCCCATGAGGCTCAACAAATACGTGGCCCATTGCGGAATTTGCTCCCGTCGTGCAGCTGCTGACCTGGTCAAGAACGGGCATATCTCTGTCAACGACAAGGTGGAAACGAATCCCGGGTACGAAGTCAAACCCAAAGACAAGATCAGCTATCAGGGAAAATTAATCCGGCCGGAAGAAAATCAGGTCTACATCCTGATGAACAAGCCCAAAAACACGATCACCACACTCAAGGACGAAAAAGACCGCCACACCGTCTTGGGACTCATTGAAGGCAAGGTGTCAGAGAGGGTCTATCCGGTTGGCCGTCTGGACCGAAATACCACAGGATTGCTCTTGCTTACAAACGATGGTGAATTATCGCAAAAGTTATCCCATCCCTCATTCCGGGTCAAAAAAATATACCACGTAGGCCTCGACAAACCTTTGTCCAAAAACGATTTTATCCGAATTTCTGAAGGCATAAAACTGGAGGACGGGGAAATTCGCGTGGACGGGATCGATTTCGTAGGAGAGAAAAGAGACGAGGTGGGGGTGGAGATCCACAGTGGTAAAAACCGGATCGTCAGACGCATTTTCGAGCATCTTGGCTATGAGGTGAGGCGCCTGGACCGCGTTTATTATGCCGGTCTGACCAAAAAAAATCTGCCCAGGGGCAAATTCAGACATCTGACCAAACAGGAAATTCTCATGTTGAAACATTTTGTTTGAAATTCCTGCGTTATATCTTCCTTCACATACTCCAATCATGTTTGCAGAAAACCGGACCTTCTTCACCCTGACAGTGTTGGCTTGCTTACTGTCTTTGGGCTCCTGCTGCATCGAGGCCATTCAGGACTGCGGCGGCTGCACCCCTCCGGAACCTTTTGAATCCCAGGAGGCAAAAAACTGGATCAGCGTAGCTCCTGACCCCGGATCCCCCATTTATGTAAATGAAACGAACGCCAACGACAGCCTCCGCTTTAGCTATGAGTTTTCAACCATGGATACCTGTGTAGGGGAAACCGGATGCTGCACAAATTACGAGATCACCCGATCCACCTACTTCAACCAGCAGGGTGCCGGCACCATCCGCATCACGGCAGAGTCCGTCCGGGACGTAGTGGATCTTTTCGCAGGTGATACCGGCCGGTTTGAAAGCAGATTCCTTTGCCGTCTTTATGCGGACACCCTGGTTTTGGTGCCCCATAAATATCTGAAAACAACCCTTGCAGATACGGTCATAGGCGCAGATACGCTCCGGCTGATCCGGATCACCCAACCGGTGGACACCACCGCATTCCAAAATATCCGCTCGCTGTCATGGGTGCAGGGCCGCGGCCTGCAGAGAGTACAGGTTTCCGACGGCAGGATCTTTGTGCTAAAAAATTAAAACAAGCCACAGCTTGCGATTCCAATTGACACCCTTAATCTAATTGCAATCGGCAATTAAGTTTGGAGCAGGTCAGAAATTACCGTTCGATTTACTTCCAGACTCAGGAGGTGGATTACCCATATCACTCATCTTAAATTTTCAGATGTGAACCGACGAGCCACAGGGCATCCAGACTCTATGGGGCGGTACATCTTTTGATTTACAATCAGCAATTCTGTCATTTGCTCATCAAATTAGCAGATGGCTCAAAAGCCTGACCCTGATCCTGTATTGAGGTAATTTTGCCTCACGTTTCACAGCAAAAAATAATAATAATGAAAAAATTCTACCTGACCCTGATCCTGCTGGCATCCTTTACCATACAATCAAAAAGCCAGAATCTGCTGACTGAAGATTTTCTTTACCAACCCGTGGACAGCCTCGAAAACTCCGGAAACTGGTTCAGATCCGGACTCAACACGGAATACAACATCAAAGTGGCATCGCCAGGACTTGTATATCCGGGTTACTCGGGCTCCGGCAAAGGCAACAGCGCACTCATTGCCAATGCAGGAAATGGCGACATTGTTTACCACCATTTTAGCAAGGCGGTAACTTCAGACGCGGTGTACCTTTCCTTCCTGTTCCGGTCGGACAGCCTGCCCACTACGCTCACCCAGGGCACATGCATTTCTTTTAATCCCAACACGGGCGCTACTTTTCACAATACATTGCTTTACATCAAACGACTTTCAGAAAATACCTTCGATCTGGGTATCAGAAAATCCGAACCCATCGTATACAATAATGCGGTATATCAGATTGGAAAAACCTACCTGGTCGTTTTGAAATACACCTTCCTTCAAGGCGTGGACAATGACATTTCCTCCATTTATGTTTTTGAAAACGAAGTGCCAAATTCAGAACCCGCCCAGCCTCATGCTTCAAGCGCTCAGGGAGAGGATCATCCCGGGCAGGCGAGCGTGGTTCTGAACAACAATTACGCGCAATCCGGACTCAGAGGATGCAATATCCGGATCGATGGAATCCGCGTGGGAACTTCATGGGAGACCAGTGTGCTGGCTCCAATCATCTCCGGTACTTCCATTGCCGGTGCATCAATATTCAACATGGAAAATTATCCCAACCCATTCTCAGAACAGACCAGGATCCGGTTTCATCTGACCGAAGGGGGCCTGGTCCGGATAGACGTATACAATTCTGCCGGATTAAAAGTAGATGCCCTTTTGCAAGCTAACTTGGCCGAAGGCTACCACGATATGATCTGGAATGCCGGCCATCTTCCTGCAGGATCCTATTATTGTGTGATCCGGACTAAAGGACATACGGCACAGCATCCGCTTCTGATCGCGAAATAAAGGCCATGTGGAAATTTTGACAGAGACCCGGCCTTACTCAGGATCTGACCGATACACAAATGAAATTTCATACTGGAAAATTTCCTGAAAATTACTCATTCAGAAAAAGAATGGATATAGACCACATTGACCAAAATGAAATAAATTTGTGAAAATCCGGACTAACCACAATAGATCCAAACCCGATAAATCACTGACAAATTGAAAAAATGCAATCCTGTTTTTGTATGAACGTCCATAACTTTTTTATCATGCTGTCATGATCCTGTCCATGGGCTACAAAATGATAAAGTGGACATTCAGAGCACTTCTCTTCTTCATCGGGTTATCTCCTCTTTCCAGATGTGGTGCAGGCTATCGCAATCAGGAAGGGAAAATCAAGTTTAATGGCAATGAAATAAGCGATAAAAACTTTGAGGTCCTCAATGCTTCCTTTGGAAAAAACGACACTGCGGTCTTTTACAAGGATCACCTTATCGAAGAGGCAGATCCGGGAACATTTACCGCCCTGGACGATCATTATGGCAAGGACGAAAACAAGGTATTTTATTGCAATGAAGAAAGAGAAAGTCAGAACTATTACCTCACGAAGAGAAACATTATTTTTAATATAAACGATGCTGATCCGCAAAGCTTTGATGTTTTGGGGGATCAATATGCAAAAGATAAAAGCGCCGCCTATTACAAAGGACTTGCCTTTGGGGTGAAAGATCCTGATAGTCTTAAAGTAATCGAGGCCCGATTTTTAAAGGACCGCTTTCAGGTGTATTTTGATCAGAAAACGGTGGAAAATGCCGACCCGTCCAGCTTTCAAATTATGAATAATCACTATGCAAGAGACAGGCATACTGTTTACTATTATGGTGCACCTTCGGATTTCCATGATGGCATTCATCCCATTCCATGCAAGGCAGATGAATTTGTCTTGCTTGATTTTCCGTATTCCAGGGATCGTGAATCTGCATATTTTTATCATGAAAAAATAGAAGGTTCCCATGCCGGTTCTTTCCAGGTGCTGGGCTACGCCTATTCCAAAGACAAAAACTTCGCGTATTTGGAGAAAAGCAGGATCAAGGCAGCAGATCCTGCAAGTTTTTCCATCCTGGAGCAGGACGAAAATTCAATTGAGGTCAACTATTACTCCAAAGACAAAAAACATATTTTCTGGAAAGACAAATTCATTGAGAATGCAAACCATGCTTCCTTCCAAGTATTGGCGCTGGGATACTCCAGGGATTCACACCGCGTCTACTTCGAAAACAGGCCGGTAAAAAATGCAGACCCTTCGAGTTTCACTGTCAGTACTCACCCCTATGGAGACTACGATGCCGAGGACCGTTTCAATAAATATGCAAAGGGAGTAAAAATAGAATAATATGCATTATATGCGGATGCCAAACAGAGCAATCCTTTAATTTTCCTACAGTTTCTTACGGGGTACGGGGTCATCTCCGAAACCACCCCAGGGGTGACAACGCACAATTCTCTTTAAGCCCAGCCAGGTGCCATATAACGGCCCCCACTCCTTTACTGCCTGCAGCATGTAATTGGAACAAGTGGGGTTGAAGCGACAGTTTTTTCCGAGCAAAGGAGAAAGCAGGATCTGGTAAAGCCTGACCGGAAGGATGATCAGATAGGACAATAGCTGAGAGATCATTTTCATCTGGAGGGATATCTGAGTTCATTTTCACCGACGCTCCACTGTTTTCGCGTTTGTCCATTGACGTCCACGAATTCCACCTTTAACCTGCGGTTTTTTTCCGGGCCGCTGACAGAGAGTCTGCCATAATTGTGCTCCTCCAGGGACATGCCGGGCACGCGCTGAGGATTGTCAACTTCCGCACCCCTGAGTTTGGACACGCCCGCAGTCAGTGAGGAGAGCGTGATGTCAAAAAGGGTATATTCATTTTCGCGTTTGAGGGCGAGTACCTCACTGTTGTGTCTGTCTCCCGAGAGAAAGATCACGCCGTTGATCCTGTTCTGCTGAATAAAATCCAGCAATTCCTGTATCTCGGCAGGATAGTTCATCCAGCTGTCGTTGGGGGTATGTTGGTTGAGGTTTTGGGACCCGTTGACGATGATCTTGAAAGGCTGATAGCTGTTAAGCAGTGAGTTTTTCAGCCAATCCATCTGCTGAGCCCCCAACATCCGTTTTCCAGGGTTTGGTTTTCCATTAAGGGAATCTTTCATCCGGTCAGAACTCCTCCAGGTTCTGTTATCCAGAAGGAACAGGTCCACATCGTAATAGCTGAGTTTGGTATAGATGCCTTCGCCCTTGTATCCGCAGGAGGGATTGGGCATAAAGGCCTTGAAGACTTCACGGGATTCCTCCTTGAGGTGGTAAGCCAGGCCTTCGTTGTTGGGGCCAAAATCGTGATCGTCCCAGATCCCTACGTGACCCATGGTGCGAAAGAAGTCCCTGGTTTTGGGGTATGCTCTGGTATGGGCGGCCCGGTACCAAAGTCCCCACCTGGATTGATAGTCCGCTTCCCGGGTGTACCAGCTGTCTCCCAGCCACAGCATAAAGCTTGCAGGTTCGGCGGCCATAAATTTAAAAATGCTGGAGTCTGTACCATATGGTCTGCCGGGTCTGTCGTAAGCAGGATCGTTGACATAGTGACAGCTTCCCGCCAGAAAACTAAAATCAGGAGCGGGATTGCGCCACTTCCAGTACTGCTGGGTCCTGAACCTGCCGGAGGAACCCGGGATGGTCTTGTTTTTGCGGTCGGTCAGTTCATACTCATATTCCAGCCCGGGTTCAAGCGCTGTGAGATCATAGGTGACCAGTAAAAAGTCAAAGCGATTGGTTGTTTCTGCAAAAGCCCTTTTTCTGAGTTTGGGCTCTGCACTGGGCCAGTAGTCAAGCTGAACCCTGGCTCCCGGCTCGAGCTGGTACCAGATTCGGGCGGTCCGGTGCTCGACATAACCGAGCATGGGGCCACTGACCACCTGCGCCCTGGCCTCAGCCAGGTATGTCAGGATCAGCACCATCCAGGTAAAAGAATGCAACTTCATGAGAATTTGTCTGACTTTGTTAGGGCAAAGATACAACCCGAACGCAGCCCATCTGTTTATCAAAATATTACGATGACACGAAAATTCGTTTCTTTGAGGATGCATTTTAAGTTTATTCTGGTTCCGTTCTTTTGCGTGATCTTTCTGATGCAGCTGCATGCTCAGGAAACGGGCCTGATCCAGTTGTCGGGTATGGTCATGACCGACCAGGACGGCGAGCCCAAGGGTCTTCCCTTTGCTGAAATCGCCATACTGAACAGTTCCAGAGGTACCTATTCCGATTCCAAAGGATTTTTTTCCCTGGCGGTCCAAAAGAGAGACACGGTTGTTTTTCAGTACATTGGATATAAATCAGCCTGGTTTGTGGTGCCGGATACCCTGAGTACAGATCGGTATACGGTATTCCAAATATTGACCAAGGACACCATTTTCCTGCCACAGACCGTCATATATCCCTGGCCCAGAAAGGAGTTTTTTAAACAGGAGTTCCTGGCCATGGACGTATCAGACAAATTAGCCGATATCGCAGCCACCAACCTGGCGCAGGAGCGAATACGGAACCTCATGAACTCAACGCCCGCAGACGGAAGGGAATCCAGCAGCCTTTACCTCCGACAGCAGGCGCAAAACTATTATTACATGGGGCAGCTCAGGCCTATGCCCATTCTGAGTCCCCTGGCCTGGATCGAATTCTTCAAGGCCTGGCAAAGGGGTGATTTCAAAAGAAAAAAATAGTTTGGAGGGTTCCCGCATTCATATGACCGGGTTTTTGGGCAATGAACTAGTTTTACGCAAATATTGCTGACCGATCATGAGCGATTTATTTTGGGGATTTGACATGGGTGGCACCAAAATCGAAGGTGCTGTAATTCGCACCGGAAATAAACTGGAGATCCTGGCGCGCGAGCGGGTGGCCACAGAGCAGGAACACGGATACGCGCACGTTTTAAGCCGTTTTGAGCTACTGATCAAGCTCCTGAAGGACAAGACCGGATACAGTCCGTCCAGAGTAGGTATTGGCACTCCGGGCACCATCGACAGCAAAAGTCATTTGATCAAAAACAGCAACACCCAGTGTATCGTGGGCAAACCCATGAAAGAGGACCTGCAAAACCTTCTGGGCATTGAGGTCAGGATGGCCAACGATGCAAACTGCTTTGCCGTGGCTGAAGCTCAGATGGGCGTAGTACCCGATCACGTGCAAAATCCGGAGCTCGTGTTTGGAGTCATCCTGGGCACGGGTGTCGGAGGCGGTATCGTAGCCAATGGCAAAATCCTAAACGGCCTTCACGGCATTGCAGGAGAATGGGGGCATAATTGCCTTGATCCGGCGGGAGATCTTTGTTATTGCGGCCATTACGGATGTGTGGAAACTTACCTATGTGGCCCTGCCACGGAACGCTATTTTGAAAAAATTTCCGGCCGTCATCTTCCCATGAAAGAGATCGACCGACTCTACCATGAGGGAGACTCCCACGCCATGGCCACCATGGACCGATATATGCATTACTTCGGAAAAGCCATGGCCACCATCATCAACATCATAGACCCTTCGGCCATTGTTTTTGGGGGCGGACTCGGCAACTTGGATATCATCTATCAGCGAGGACACGCGGAGGTGCTCAAACATCTTTTCAACAAGGAGCTCAATACCCTGTTCCTCAGACCCAAACTCGGAGACAGCGCAGGTGTGATCGGGGCTGCCCTGTTGTAAGAACAAGGGCAATATTAGGATTGTAAGAAATTGCAAAGTGCTACCGGGATCACCTCAAGGGATCCAGTTGAAAATGATCATCTGCTCAGCTTATACCGGCCACGCCCTTGATTCCATACCACAGCATCACACCGCAAAGCACCAGTTTAAGCCAGACGCCAAGCAAAAAACCTGCAAAGGAACCGGTGGCAGCCTTGAGGGCAGAGGCACTATCTTTACCGCTAAGGTATTCTCCGATCAGGCCTCCCGCGAAGGCACCCACCAACAACCCGACCAACCCGCCAGCCATGCCTATGATCAAACCCAGCGTGCTGCCCCACATTCCTGCCCTGGACCCTCCAAACTTTTTGATACCCCAGACGGGAAGGAGGTAGTCGATCACCACCAGCAAAACCGTCAATACAGATAAAGTGATCAGCAGCGTATTGGAATATTGAACCCTGCTGCTCCAGTGGATCAGAAAAATGCCCAATAAACTGAACGGAGGACCCGGAATGGGCAAAACCGCGCCGGCCAGTCCTGTGATCAGTAGAATAAATGCAAGGATAAAAAGAACTATGTCCATAACGAGAGATCCAATCCCCGGCAGGGATCAATGATTGCCCAAATGCTTCAGAAACTTCCGGATGTTCACCAGCAGTTCCGCTTCCTGTTTGTTGATCCTGTGATAGCGATCGGCGATTTCGGTGCAGGTGTGCATGATGTTATCCCTCACTTTCTTGTCAAACAAGTAGGAGTTGGCCTCAGCATAGTCCTTAAAATCCTGCCAGGCATCGCGGCTGTCATAACCCTCTTCCTCAAGCCATTCAAAAATAGCTTCAATCTCTACGCCACCGGATGTTTCAAAATCGTGGGAGTCCGTATCGGTTTTTTTCCAAATGCCGATCACTTCTTCGTGAAGTTTGGCAATTTCGGATTGGCCGACCTTGCCGTCCACACCGGCCACAGCATAAAAAAGGTAGGCTAATTTTTCGTAAAAATCCTGTGGTTTGTGCATCGAAAGTGATTTGTTTTCTGTCGCTAAGATAATGAGATTCCACCATCCCTTCCTGAGAGATGCCCTGATGTAATGAAACTGCGGATCCGGTCTGAAACTTTTACTCGGAGGCGGCCTGAGACCTGATGTACTTGGAATAAACGTACACGGGAATGCCTAGAGATCCCAAATGTTCGACGATCACCGGCTTCACATCATCCCATTCCAGTGCACCCACACCTGTGGCGATCCTGGGCAATGCCAGGCTGGCAATTTTCTCTTCCTCTACCAGTTGTGCCAGCTTCTTTAAAGCATGCCTTACTGCACTCAGCGAGGCTCTCCCGGGGTGCGCCGAAGCCGAGCTGGGGGGTTCCTGGGTCAATAAGTTGAATATCTTCCTTTTGTCAGCACCCTGCCAAAGCCAAACTTCCCCCGGTTTGGGGTGATAGGTCTGACAGTAATGCCTGAAATCCTTGTACAGGGATGGGTAATCCTGGCGAATCGCAGCGGCAAGGCCGCTGTCGAAATGATCCATGGGCGCCACCCCATGCGCGATGGCTTCTGCCTTGCTTAACAAGATATCTCCTTCTACTTCTTTGATCATAATCCGATATTTTCTACTGCAAGATTAGCCGAATACCTTTTTGCCGGGACTGACATTTCTTAGTCTTTGTTCTGATAATGGTCATTAAATGTTAAATCCAGGTTGTAAGGATTGGCATCGAACAAAACAGGTAAATATTTATCAGCCCGGCCTCCGCGGCAATGAGCGAAAAGGAATTATCTTCGCCTTTTCAATAAATTCAGCAGTATGTACTTCAATCTGACGGAAGAACACGAAGCAGTGAGACAGGCGGCCCGGGATTTTGCACAGCAGGAACTGTTGCCCGGTGTGATCAAACGCGATGCCGAGATGAAATTTCCCACCGAAGAGGTCCGTAAAATGGGCGAACTCGGATTTTTGGGCATGATGGTATCACCCGATTACGGAGGAGGCGGCATGGACACCATTTCCTACGTCCTGGCCATGGAAGAGATATCCAAAGTGGACAACTCCTGCTCGGTCATCATGTCTGTGAACAACAGCCTGGTTTGCTGGGGTATTGAGCAAATGGGCACGGAGGAACAAAGAAGAAAGTACCTGCCCAAACTGGTCACAGGCGAGTGGATCGGGTCCTTTTGTCTTTCAGAACCGGAAGCAGGCAGCGATGCCACCCAGCAAAAGACCACAGCCATTGACTGCGGCGACCATTACCTGCTAAACGGGACCAAAAACTGGATCACCAACGGAGGAAGTTCTTCCCTGCATCTGGTCATGGCTCAGACGGATCCCTCGGCAGGACACCGGGGCATCTGCACCTTCATCGTGGAGACCTCCTGGCCGGGTGTTACAATCGGTGCAAAGGAAGACAAATTGGGCATACGCGCCTCTGATACCCATACCATCATGTACAATGATGTCAAGGTGCCCAAAGAAAACCTGTTGGGTCCTGCAGGCGGCGGATTTAAGTTTGCCATGCAAACCCTCACCGGAGGACGGATTGGGATTGCCTCACAGGCATTGGGCATCGCATCCGGCGCCTACGAACTGGCCCTCAATTACTCCAAGGAACGCAAGACCTTTGGCAAACCCATCTCCCAGCATCAGGCCATTGCCTTCAAGCTGGCAGACATGGCCACGGAAGTGGAAGCAGCGCGCCTGATGGTGCTTCGATCTGCCTGGATGAAGGACCAGGGCATGGACTTCGGCGTAGCGGCCAGTATGGCCAAGCTTTTTGCATCCGATGTGGCCATGCGCCACACCATCGAGGCCGTCCAGGTCCATGGAGGATACGGATACGTAAAAGAATACCACGTGGAGCGTTTGATGCGCGATGCCAAGATCACCCAGATCTATGAGGGTACTTCGGAAGTACAGCGCATGGTGATCTCCCGTGCCATCCTGGCAGGACAGATCTATCAGCCCATGTGGAACACCCCAGGCGCATGATCGAACAAGCATTACGAATAGGCACTTTTTTTGGGATACCCGTACGCATCCACTGGACCTTCCTGCTCATCTTTGCCTACATACTTCTGAGTGGCCTTTCAGAAGGCCATAGTCTGCAGATGATCGTGGTAGAGATGGTCTTCATGCTGTGCATGTTTTTCTGCGTGGTCCTGCACGAGTTTGGGCACGCCCTGACCGCCAGGCGCTACAAGATCCGCACCGAAGACATCATCCTTTTGCCCATCGGTGGCGTCGCCAGGCTGCGAAATATGCCTGCCAAACCCATCCAGGAGCTTTGGGTGGCGATCATGGGTCCCATGGTCAATCTTGCGATAGCCATTGTGCTGTTCACCTTTCTGATGTTTAAAAACGGATGGAATGAATGGATCAGCCGTGTCGATGCCGAGGGACTGGTCATGAACTGGCAAAATTTCCTGTTTATCCTGATGGTGGCCAACCTGGGCCTGTTGATATTCAACATGATCCCTGCCTTTCCCATGGATGGTGGCCGCGTGCTCAGGGCCTTTCTGGCCATGTGGCTTGGCAGGCTGAACGCCACCAAATGGGCCACCCGCATCGGTCAAATCATCTGCGTGATCCTGATCATAACAGGCGTGTATTACGGTGCCTGGACCCTGGCCCTGATCGGTCTGTTCATTTTTCTGAGCGCAGGTCAGGAATACCGGTCCGTGGTCGTCGAAGACCGCATTCAAAATAAAAGCCTGTCCATGTGTGCCAGAAGGATATCCGACCACTTGCTGGAATACCAGACCGTGGAAGAAGCCATGCAGATACTGATCAACAGCGGACAAAGCTCTTTTCTTGTGACGGACCTCGAAGGCAGGACCATAGGTTATACCACAGCCGCACGCATCGTACAAAGTCTTAAACAGGCGCCCCAGACCCGGATCCGCGACATCACCACCACCGAGTACGGAATTCTGCCGGGGTATACCCCATTGACCGTAGTGCTCCAGTATTTCCGCAGCCATCAGCCCTTTGTGGTGGTGCACAACGAAGTGAATGAACCCACCCACTTTGCAGATCCAGAGGTGGTGGAACATTTCCTGAAGCTTTCGGATCAGGGGTAATTAAATTGAATGATTGAGTATTGACCCTTGGCAGTGATTGCTGAAGCTCTTACTTTAATTACCTTTCTTTTAATCATTCTGCTTTCTATCTTGTGGTAAATTTCTTTTGTTACAATGAGCAGATTCTGGTATGAATTCCATCGGTAAAGAAAAATTAATCCCAATTCAAATTTTTTGTTTTCTCATCCTCTTTGGTTCGAGTTGTGAGTACCAAAATGCTTATGATCAAGCATATCTTGAATCGTGGTTGGGTGATTACGAAGGTGTTGCTTATTCCTATTCCTCATACCCACGTGAAGTCAATGGTCAATACGAATACCATACTGATCAATATTACAACAAAGTCTATGTTCTTGTAACAAAAGGATCTCAGGATTCAACAATGAATTTAAAAATATCTTTAGGTGATTCTTCCATTCAAAATAAAACTGGATTAAAGTTCTCTGTGGATGGAACCCATTCCTCCACTTGGGGAAGCGGAAGTAGCTATGGATCTATAAATATAAAATTCTTCAAAGATTCAATGAGTTATAAGTTTTTTCAGAAATGTGGAATTCCATGCAACAGCGGTACTGACTTTGTCATACAAAAAAGATAACCTTGGAGATATTTAAGTTTTATAAAATTTCTCTCGCAATGAGGCCATAACCCCATATTTAAGAAAATTTATATTTGAAAACCCCATCGGATAGTATATATAGATTGGCGAGTTCTTCAGCTCTTAATCAACCCCTGATTTTTTTATTGAATTTTAGAATATGATGGGATAAATTGATTTGGTTGAGGTAGAATAAACAACCACGGACATAGGTTACTGATATTTTGCCAATCACAATTAATTTACCCCAGCAACATCTCCAGATTCTGTCCGATCCAGTCCGGCAGTTGATTTTCCACGAGCAGCTCCTCGGATAGGCTGACTTTTTGCTGCTGCAACTTCAGTATCTTTTCTTCGATGCTTTCGCGGCTGATGAAGCGCGTCAGCTGCACGGGATTTTTCTGTCCGATGCGGTGGGCACGGGCCACTGCCTGACGCTCTGCAAAGGGATTCCACCAGGGATCCAGCATCAGCACGTATTCTGCGGCTGTCAGGTTGAGTCCGGTACCGCCAGCCTTGACCGATATCAGGAAAAACAAGCACTCCGGATCTTCCTGAAAGCGCTTTACGTTTTGCTCGCGTTGAGACAAGGCAGTATCTCCGGTCAGGATCGTGTATCCGTAGCCCTGCTGCTTCAGCCAGGCGTCGTAGATTGCCAGATGTTCTGTAAAGGATGAAAAGATCAGCGCCTTATGACGGCTCCTGTACAAGGTGTCGAGCTGGGCGCATACATCCTCCAGCTTGCCGGAACCTGCCTCAGAAGCCTTATTTTCCGCGATCAGGGCGGGATGATTGGCAAGCTGGCGCAGTCTCATCAGGGAACGCAACACCACAAAGCGGTTTTGCTGATCGTTTATGTCCAGGCCCAGCAGACTGTTGCGGGCAGCGGCCTTTTCCTGTTCGTAGAGACGCCTTTGTTCCGGATTCATGTCGCAGTAAAAGACCTGTTCGGTCAGTTCCGGCAGGTCGGGATTGACCTGCTGCTTACTGCGCCTCAGGATATAAGGACCGGTGATCTGTCGCAATTCCTCCAAAGCCTCCGCGTCGCGCAGGTTTTGTATGGGCTTGAGAAAATGATTGCTGAAAAATGAAAAGCTGCCGAGGATTTTGGGGTTGATGAATTCCATCTGCGACCAGAGGTCGGCCAGGCTGTTTTCAATAGGCGTGCCGCTCAGGGTGATTCTGCTCCGCGCCTGAAGCTGATGCAGCATTCTGAAAGTCTTGGAATCCCTGTTTTTGATCTGCTGGCTTTCGTCCAGAATGATGCAGTCAAAGGTTCTTCCTGAAAACAGGCGGTAATCCCTTAAAAGTATGGCATAGCTCGTCAATATCACATCGTAGTGGTCAAAGGGAAGGGCCTGAGTGTCCCGATCCTGCCCGACGTGCTGGAGTACGCGCAGATCCGGAGCAAACTTTTCCAGCTCTGCTTTCCAGTTGAACACCAGGGAGGAAGGCAGGACAATAAGTGCACAAAAACAGGAAGTTTCCACCTTTTCTTCCGGAGCGGAAAACAAATCCCTGGGGCGGCCCGGTTCCCGGACAGAATTGACGAGCTGTTGTTTAGCCTGATTCCGGGCATAAAGAAGGAATGCGATGGTCTGCAGGGTCTTCCCAAGGCCCATATCATCGGCCAGACAGGCTCCCAGGCCTTTTTTGTAGTGCTCGCAAAGCCACAGATAGCCTTCGATCTGGTAAGGACGAAGACGGGCATTCAAGCCATCCGGCATAGGGATGTCGGGCTGAGTCTTCTGGTTTGCCTGGATCGGGAGCACCATGCCTGACTGCCCGGCTTCTTCCCAGCGGGACAGATGGGCTTTGGAGGTCCTGACCGCTTCCCCATGCTCTTCTCCGAATCTTGCCATGATCTCAAACCGGCTGAACCATTCCCGGGGTATGAGAAAAAGGCTTCCGTCCGGCAGGATGCATTCGCGTTTTCCGCTCTTCAGGTTTTTAAAAATATAACTGAAAGGAAGGGTATGGTGACCGAGTCGTATGTTGCCTTTCAGATCAAACCAGTCCGTACCGGTCTCGGTATGCGTTTCTATGCGGGCTGATTCAAGGACCAGATTTCTTCCCTCAATTTCCACGGGAGCCAGGCTAAAGATTTTGGAGAGCTCTGAGCGGTTCCGGACCAAAAAGTCAAATACAGCCCAGCTGTCTCCGTCAGCATAAAATCTCTTGTTGGACTCGGGGTACAATCCCAGACCGGTCAGTTGCACTGCCATGGATTCCTCCTCTGCCCGATTTCGCTCGACGCGGCTTACCTGCACCTCTTCATCGGATATAGATTGGATAAAGGTCTTTCCTTCCCGAAGGTCTGCGTAGCTTACCCGGAATCTGTGGTACTCAAACACCGGATCCAGGGCCCATTTTTCCTGCAGGAAATCAAACACGGGTACCAGCGAAGCCTTGAGAATTTGGTTTTCCCTAACGATGGGATAGCCCACGGTTTCCACCTCACAGACAGCGACCAGATCGGCCACAAATTTTTCAAAATACGTGCGCGTCAGCTTTTTGGGGATGGCAATGAAATCCTTCTGTATGAAAGGGCTGAGCTTGTTGGCATTGATCCCCTGAAGACGCACAAGCTGTCCCCTGATGGAGATCCAG
>CAYXKO010000015.1:0-19219 GCA_964465435.1 uncultured Saprospiraceae bacterium
CTCAAATTTATCCAGACGGATCCTGCCAAAAGCTTTATTGTGGCCACTGAGTCGGGCATCCTGCACCAGATGGTCAAGGCCTGTCCCACCAAGACCTTCATCCCGGCGCCTCCCAACAACCTTTGTGCATGCAACGAGTGCCCCCATATGAAGCGGAACACCCTGGAAAAACTATACCTCTGTCTGAAATACGAACAACCAGAGGTTGTGTTGTCAGAACGCGTGATACGCGAGGCACGGGCCGCCATAGACCGAATGCTGGAAATCAGCGAAAAGGCAGGGTTGAGGTGATCTTTCGAATCTAATCACCCTTCCTGTGTACAGGATGGATAAAATCCGTCTGAGAATAGTTATTGTAGAAAAGGCCCACTGTAGGGGACCTGACATTTTTGTTTCGGGTTAACCCGAAAGTTCAAAAGCTTAACCCCCAAAAGCGTTGATGCCGGTGACATCCATGCCCGTGATGAGCAGGTGGATGTCATGAGTGCCTTCGTAGGTAAGCACAGTCTCCAGGTTCATCATATGCCTCATGATGGGATACTCGTTCATGATGCCCATGCCTCCGAGTATCTGCCTGGCCTCGCGGGCTATGGTCAGTGCGGTGAACACGTTGTTGCGCTTGGCCATGGAGATCTGGGCAGGGGTTGCAGCCCCTTTATTGGCCAGGGTACCCAGGCGCCAGACCAGGAGCTGGGCCTTGGTGATCTCTGTGATCATTTCTGCCAGTTTCTTTTGTGTCAGCTGGAATCCTGCCAGCGGCCTGCCAAACTGAACGCGCTCCTTGCTGTACCGAAGCGCTGTGTCGTAGCAATCCAGGGCAGCACCCACAGCACCCCAGGCGATGCCATAGCGAGCCTTGGAGAGACAGGAAAGAGGACCTTTTAGACCCTTTACTGCAGGAAAAACCTGACTCTTGGGCACTCTGACGTCTTCGAAGATCAGCTCTCCGGTGATGGAGGCCCTCAGCGACCATTTGCCGTGTATTTCAGGAGCGGAAAAGCCTTTGCTGTCTTTTTCCACCACCATGCCCAGGATTTCTCCTGCTTCATTTTTAGCCCAGACAACGGCAATGTCCGCTACCGGGGAGTTGGTGATCCACATTTTGGCTCCGTTTAGGATATACGAGTCTCCATCGTCCTTGACGTTGGTGATCATACCGGCGGGATTGCTGCCGAAATCGGGTTCGGTCAGGCCAAAGCAGCCGATCAATTCCCCTTTGCCGAGTTTGGGGAGGTATTTTCTTTTTTGTTCCTCTGAGGCGAAGCGAAAGATCGGATACATGACCAGGGAGCCCTGTACGGAGGCCATGGAGCGCAATCCTGAGTCTCCCCGCTCCAGTTCCTGCATGATCACGCCATAGGCGATCTCATCCATGCCACCGCCGCCGTATTCAGCCGGTATGCTCGGTCCGAAGGCCCCAATTTCGGCCAAACCCTTAAACAGATGGGTTGGACATTCGGCCCGGTTGGAATAATCTTCGATGATCGGACTAACCTCCTGTTTGACCCACTCTCTCACAGCTGAGCGAGCCAGGATGTGTTCCTCCGTTAGAAACTCATCCACCCCATAGTAGTCATGTCCTTCGTACAGATCGCTTCGATTCGCCATTTTCTAAATTTTGGGCAAAGGTAAGGTAAACATGTGTCTTCCTTTGGACCCAGGGTAGTTTTTTGGTTGTGGATATGCAAACGAATGCAAACATTTCCATTTAAAGAAAGAGAAGTAAGTGGTAAAATGTGAATTTATGTTTAATCTTCACGTTTTATCGTTATTTTCGTTCTACTTATAAAGCCAATTTTATGAAATTAAGAATTTTCCAGGCCTGGTTCCATTTCATTTGGTTATCCATGCTGACCTTGGATTTATCTGCGCTTAACAGCCTGACCGTAGCAGATCCACGCGGATTTATCAATGGAAAGGGCAGTATTGATTCTGCTACTTTGGCGATCAGGCCCAAAGGAGCATTTCTTGAACATTCATTATATCTCAACTTTTCGGCAAAGAGCCTTAACTTCAAAAAAACGGATACGTTAGAGGTGGTTTTCAATTTTGAATTACCCGAAAATGCCGTTGTGACCGACTCCTGGCTCTGGCTGAACAACGAGGTTATTCTCAAGGGAAAATTGCTGGATGTCTGGACCGCTACCGGCATCTATGAGGACATCGTGCGCAGGAGGAGGGATCCTTCCCTGCTGAGAAGAATCAGCGCCACCCAGTACGAGTTGAGGATCTTCCCTATGGCCGGAACAGATTACAGAAAAGTTAGGATCAATTATTTACTTCCTGCGACCATCAATGGAGATCAAATGTCTCAGGGAATAGCCTTACCTTATTTACAGACATCTAAAGTGCCCCTCGCCGAAATTCAGTTGATATATTTCCCAACTGAAAAACATCAAACACCAACCATATCACTGGGCCTTTCGCCTGCTGCGGAAATGTGGGTAAGAACTGATCCGGTCGCGGGCAAATATTATTATAAAACAGTACCTATCAAAGAGGCGATCAATGGATTTGGGTTCACTCTAAGGATGGATAAAAACTACAACAGTTTTTACTCTGTATTTAGCGTAGGGCGAGATAACTATTACCAAATAGGACTCAAATTGGATTCAGCACTGGATTCAGCACAGACTAAAAAAGTACTCATAATCCTCGATTATTACTCCAGTTTTTCCAATTCCTTGCAGGAGGTTTTATCATCCCTAGAAAAAGCCCTGACTCAGAATCTGGCAGAACAACACTTGATCAGTTTTTTGTTTCTGCAGGATCTATCGGTTTCCCAAATTTATCCTGAGTGGAAGAGTGCGAACCCTGAGAACATACAAAATGCAATGGCCGAACTTAAAAACAAAATGGGCAATGCCGGATCGACGATACAATTGCTTAATTCCGGATTGGAGTTTCTCAATAAATCAAATGATGCTGCCAATATTTTCCTGATCACCGGAGGAAACAGTTACGCAGACTGGCAGACAGCCAATACGGTCATTCAATTGCTCACCGCGCGGGGTTTGGAAAAATACTCTCTGACAATAGCGGATATAAGCACTCGATTAGCCAGTTGTTATTGGCTCGGCAATAATTATTATTGCAATAACCACTACCTGAATTCCAATCTGGCCAATATTACGGGTGGAACCTACTCCAGACTGGAGGGAGGCAAAACAATCCAGTCGTTTCTGATACAAATGGCGGGCAAAACAAGAGGAAATATCCTCAATCTTGATTTTTATACTCGACCGGACCAGGGATTTTGCTTCAACAGATATCTGTCCAAGTCCATTGTTGAGTACAGTTTGGGCGATTATGTCATTCAGGTAGGGAAGTACAACGGCACACTTCCCTTCAGAGCAGAATTATCCGGTATTTTAGACGCCAGGTTGTTTAACATCCCTTTGGAAATTCCAATTGAAAATGAATTGCCTTCTGACCCGGCTACCAGACAGTGCTGGGCTGGTTATCATATACGAGAGCTGGAAAGAAGCAATTCGAATATTGCAGTAAGCAATATCATTAATTCCAGTCAGGAATTTAGTGTGCTTTCTCGTTATACTGCTTTTCTTTGTCTGGAAGATACCAGTTATTTCTGCCTGAATTGCTATGATGACACCAAGGTTATTTCAGATAATGATGACCAGGTCAGAGACAGTATGGATTTGTCAGCTTATCCAAATCCATTTAAAGATCAGGTCCAAATTGTGTTTAACAACGCAGGAAAGGTTCAAGAGGAACAAATACAACTTTCAATTTTTGACATGAGCGCAAATCTGAAGCAAAGGATACGTCCCGTTTCAATTGAAGGCGAAATCGTGCGATTTGTGTGGGAGCCCGATCCGTCTGTTCCGGCCGGCCTATACCATTGCGTGATTCAGACGGGCACAAAGATTCATCGCATCAGGCTGTTGAAGATGTGACCCTATGGTCAGGATGATGGATCTTTAGGGTCATCCCAATGCCTCCAGGTAGATTTTTTCGTAGGAAGGAAGGATTTTGGAGATCTCAAATTTATTTGCCTGTATTTGGGCATTTTGACGGAAGCGCTCGTGGTTGTTGGGATCGGATAGAATTTCGAGGGCTCCGGAAATCATTCCCTGCACATCAGCGACCGGGTATGCATAACCGGAGAAACCATTCAGGTTGACCTCCCTGAGTCCGCCTGCATCAGAGGAAATCACAGGCACACCGCAAGCCATGGCCTCCAGGGCGGATAGTCCAAAGCTTTCGTGATCGGAGGTAAGCATAAAGAGATCGGATATGGCCAGAATGTCTTCCACGGCATCCTGCCTACCGAGGAATATCACTTTTTGACTGATCCCCAGTTCGCGAACCAGGTCTTCGAGCCCGGTCCGCTCAGGTCCATCACCTACCAGCAGCAATTTGGCAGGCAGAGATTTCTGAACACCGTGAAATGTGCGGATGATGTCAGCTATTCTCTTGACCTTGCGGAAGTTGGATATGTGGCAAACGATCTTTTCGCCATCGCAGGCAAACTGCTTTTTGAGCGGAGAGTCCTGTGCAGGCCGGAAGCGGTTCAGATCCACGAAATTTGGTATGACGTCAATGGTCCTCCGGATCCCAAAAGCCTCTATGGTCTTGTTTTTCAGATACTCTGAAACGGCAGTGACGCGGTCCGATTCATTGATGCTGAATTCCACCACGGGGTAAAAGGCCGCATCCACGCCAACCAGGGTTATGTCGGTACCATGGAGGGTGGTCACAATGGGCAGGCGTTTTCCTTTGGTCCTTAGGATTTCACGGGCCAGATAGCCAATGATGGCATGAGGGATGGCATAGTGTACGTGCAGTAAGTCCAGGTCCTGATGCAGGGCCACATCGACGATCTTGGAAGTGAGGGCGGAATCGTAGGGTTTGAAATCAAAAAGCGGGTATTCCATCGGCGAAACCTCATGATAATAGACCTGAGACTGATAGGGACCCAATCTCGCCGGTCTCTTGTAGCTGATGAAATGAACCTGGTGCCCTTCATGGGCCAGTGCTATGCCCAGTTCGGTGGCGACCACTCCGCTGCCCCCGTAGGTGGGGTAACAAACAATGCCCACATTGAGCTTTTTAGCTGCCATACAGCAGATTAAACAAAGCATGTGCCTAAATGTTATCCTCCTTGCTTATCAATTCAGGCATTTTGGCAATTTATTCCATTACGGATCTAGAAAAACTTACCGGCATAAAGGCCCACACCATCCGTATTTGGGAAAAGAGGTTTAACATCATCCATCCCAAACGGACCCAGACCAACATTCGGTACTACGACGATCAGGATCTCAAGAAGATCACCAACATCGCCTTGCTCAATCAAAAGGGATATAAGATCTCACTAATCTCCAACATGCCCGAACACGAGGTGGAGGACCTGGTTGCCCACCTGACCGATGTGGCATTTTTCAACGCAGATTCACTGGATGCCCTGACCCTGAGCATTATCCAGCTCGATCAGGATAAATTCAACCACATCATAGAAAGGCACATCAAGCAACACGGGTTCGACCATACGTTTGATGAACTATTTATGCCATTGCTAGACAAATTGCATGAAATGTGGCTTGCCGGATCCATCCGCAAGGCGCATGAAGAATTTGCCATGCAATTGATCAAGCGCAGGATCATCCACCAGATCATTTTACTCGAGGATAAACCCAAGACCGCAGCCACAAAATTTGTGATGGTCATGTTGGGCTTTGAAAACCAGCAGATGAGCCGGTTTTTCGTAGAATATCAGCTGGCAAGGCGAGGGATCGCCTGTTTGTACATGAGCAATGATTCTGACATACGGGATATTGTCGAAGCTGTTCAGGCCTTTAAGGCGGCGTATGTCATCAGTTTTGCCAATGAGGAATCCACACTGCCTATTGCCCTGCAATTGGTCAAGGCCCTGAATAAAAATCCCGAGGCCGTAAAGCCTGTTTTCATAGGTTATCTCATACACGAGATCAGTCAGGCATGTCCGGATTGTATTTGCATTCAAAACTTTGACCACCTCCAGTCATTTTTATCTGAGCTGGTTTGATTGGAGGATAAGTCTTACCATTGCAGGATAAATCGGTTTGAATCCAATGAAAGCTGGTTTCAGGAGCCATGTCTGATCAAAATAAATCACATCTCTTTGGGTACGTTCTGGTCATTTGCCTTTTGACCGGCATTTTTTCCGCCTATCAAATGGCGACAGAGCGACTGTGGGCACACTGGCCCCTTGCCTTTTTCCTTTCTTGCTGGATGCTTCCGATCCTTTGGTTGATGCGGCCAGGTGCAAACCGGCCTGACAGAAGGGTTTATTTTCTGGCAGGCTCTGCAGGTTCCATTTTGCTCGCCCTAAGTTTTCCTCCGGTTTCCTGGTCATTTCTGAACTGGCTGGCCTGGGTACCCGTATTGTGGATGACAGACCGGTTGATCCAAAAGCGGATCAGCCCCTGGTTTTACCTGTATCACGTGTTCGTTTTGTGGAATATTCTGAACACATATTGGGTGGCCAATGCAGCGCTCATGCCTGCGTTTGTGGCAATATGGCTCAATTCCTTTTTCATGCTGATTCCCTGGTGGCTTGCCCGCAAGACCAAACTTGTAGTGCCTGTTTTGGGATGGTGGCCCCTTCTTTTTTATTGGGTAAGCTATGAGCAGATACACCACCAGTGGGAACTGTCATGGCCCTGGTTGAGCCTCGGAAATTCCTGGGCAGGCCTGCCTTCCATGATCCAATGGTACGAATTTACAGGCATAATGGGTGGCAGCCTGTGGATTTGGCTGATCAACCTGATGATCTATGGATGGATCTGCAGGAGGGAAAATCCACTATCCTTCAGAATTTCAGGTACGGAGCTGAGATCATCCCGACTGTGGTACTCCCTGGCGATTGCGATCATTCCGGTACTTGTCTCCCTATGGCTTTATTCAAAGCCGGAAAGATCCGGACAAGAGCTGGAAGTGGCGGTGGTTCAGCCAAATTTTGAACCTCATTACGAAAAATTTGAAGTGGATGAATATACGCAGCTCAGGCGCTTCGATTCACTTTCCAGAACAGTTACGGGTCCTTCAACCCGCTATCTGATATTTCCTGAAACCAGTTTTGGAGATGCAGGTCCGATATTTAGGCACAATCAAATGCAGGAGGATGGCAGAATCCTGTACTGGAAAAAATACATAGACTCTTTTCCGGGGCTGCAGCTGGTCATGGGCGTCACCAGCCTGAGGGATCTGGGACCAGGCGAACCCCTCACCCGTTTTGCCCGGAAATACCACCGTTCGGCTCCGCCACGCTATTACGAAATAGAAAATGCAGCCATTCAACTTACTGCCGGATCTGACAGCATTATGCACTACAGAAAGTCCAAGCTGGTGCCGGGCGCTGAAATTTTTCCATATCGCGAATGGTTGCCTTTCCTGTCTCCGGTTGTGGACAAACTGGGAGGCTCTTTGGAAGGACTTGCCACGCAGCCAGACCGGGAAGTGTTTGGCGACGGGCCGGATCGCATTGCGCCAGTCATCTGTTATGAATCCGTATATGGCGATTACATGCGCGGATATATCCTGAATGGCGCCGAGGCGATATTTGTCATGACCAATGACGGATGGTGGGACGACACGCCGGGCTACAGACAACATATGGCGTATGCCTGTCTGCGGGCCATAGAATTCAGAAAACCGGTGATACGTTCCGCCAATTCAGGGATCAGCTGTTTTATAGACGATCGTGGCAGGATTTCGAAAGCCACGTCTTATGGAGTTCCAGCCGCCATTGTCAGCAAGGTCAGGTTTTCAGAAGAAATGACCTTTTTTGCCCGGCATGGTGATGTCGCGGGGAATGTTTGCCGCCTGGTTGCCTTGATATTCCTGTTGCTAACCCTTTTGCTTTGGATCAAAAAGGAATGGCTGGAAAAAATCTGATCGCAGGGATCCTATTTTCTTGAAAGGCTCCCAATCATTTTTTCTGTTGTTCCATGACCTCTTCTTGCTTGGGCATGGGCGCTGCTTCTGCCTCCATTTCCTTCTTTTTACCCTTTGCATTTTTACCTATGTCAAAGGACAGGGTCAATTCATGCGAACCCCCGTTGTAATTCTGGAAAGTCTGGTAGGTCTGATCGTAGGAATAGAAAAAGCGCAGTTGTTCTACGCGCACGCCCACCAGAAAAGAAATCCTGGAATCTGAAGGCCCGAAGCTGTAGGTGAATCCGCCGGTCAGTCTGTCGTCCAGCATTTTGGCAATTACGTTTAAATCAGTACCGAAAGGTACGTCAGAGATCTTTCTGATACAAACGGAAGGTTCGATGGACATGCGGTAGGAAGGCACATCCCAGACAAGACCTGCGAAGCCTATGAAGTTGAATACCTCGGCTGTGTCCTTTGCACGGACCTCATTGTCAAGACTGGTCAGAACGAGATGAGGCAGGGTGATTCCGATGCGGTATTTTTTGGCGAATTCACCCCAAAAACCGAAATCAGCCCCAAAGAAATTCTGACAATTTACGGCGCGGTTGATAATGGGATCTGTCGACTGATGCAGTGGATCCGTGATGGTGCGGCTGTCCAGGCTGTACTGAATGTATGATCCACCCAATCCCAGGGAGAATCTGCTGTCGGCTCCCACCTTGAAGTTATAGGCATAGTTTACCTGTCCGGTGAAGCGGTTGGCGACGCCAAAGTTTTCGTTGTATACGATCCCGCTAAGACCCATGTTGGCAGCCGGAGATCCATTGATACCCAATGTGAGGCCTTTGGGCGCGTCCTCAAATCCCGCCCAGTGGTTTCTGAAGTTAAAGACCAGACGATTGTTTTGTTCAAACCCGGAGTGAGCGGGATTGATCAAAAATGGATTGAGGGTATAATGGTTGTATACTGCCGGAGTCTTGAGCGCACGGGCATAACCCTGTGCCGAAACACGGGTAGCAAAGCAAAGGACAAATGCCAGGAAAAATATAGTGATGAAGCGTTTCATGATCTTAATTTTTAACATGGTGGTCAAATAATAAATTAACGGACAATGGTAACAGTCCCTTTGTGGATTGCGTCATTTTTTCCGGGTTCGCGGACGGTCAACACCCACATGTAGGTGCCTTCAGTCAAAATCGTGCCATCCAGATCGGTACCGGACCAGCCATTGAGATAATCCACTTCCTGATACACCAACTGACCCCACCGGTTGAAAATCTGCAGGGTGTTGGAAAAATTCTCCACGCATTGTATGACCAGATTATCGTTGGCTCCGTCGCCGTTTGGAGAAATGGCCAGGATTCCCTTGAAACAGTCGGCATCTGCAGATGATTCGGAGCAAACCGTAAAACTAAGGGACTTCGTGCAACCATTGTTGTCAGTGACTGTCAGGGCGCAATTACCTGCCGCCAGATCAGAGGCTGTAGGAGCAACCGCTCCGGAGCACCAGGAGTAGGTATAAGGAGCTATTCCACCGGAAACAACCGCTTCATAGCGACCATTCGAGGTGCTGTTATCCGATGCGCAGCTGATTCTTCTTACATTCAAGTTGATATCGGGAGCATCTGAGATGGTTAAAGGTCCCGCAGTGGCGGTTCTTCCTGTTGAGCTTGTTACAGTGACCCGGTAGGTACCCGGACACAGGTTGTTGGCAATGTTGGAATTCAGGTTGGCATTGTGGGACCAGCGGTAGGTAAACGGAGCTCCGCTTCCGCTAACGGTGGCAATGATTCGACCATCGCAGGCACCCCGGCAGCTGATGGCTCCGCCACCCGGTCTGGGGTCAATGGCCATACTTACCCTCAGGGTATCTCCGCTTGAAATCATCGGTACGGTCACGTCGACGGTTTGGGTACATCCCTTGCTGTCGGTCACCAGGAGTCTGTAATCTCCGGGGGCCACGTTTGAGAGATCTTTTGAAGATCCAACGACACTGCCCTGGCTATTAGTCCAGCTGAAGGTATAACCAGGCGTGCCTCCGCCAATGGTGGTGGTGGCGCCTCCGTTGGAACCCGAGGACGGAGTGATCTGATTGACCACAATGTTGATTCGGGAAGGTTGGGTCAGGTTGATGGTACAGGTGGTCGTTCTGTTGCTGCCATCTGTGACCGTGACCGTATAGGTTCCCGTACAAAGTCTGGAAACATTGATGCCGGTGCTGTCATTGCTCCAGCGATATGTGAAGGGGATAGCCCCATCCATTACCTCCACCCTGATCCTTCCGTTGCAGTCTCCAAAGCATCTGATGGAATCAACAACCGTTATGGTACAGGTCGGTGGCGGTGTAAAGCAGTTTACCCGGGTTGTATCGCGGGCAACACATCCATTGCAGTCGGTTAAGCTAAGGGTATAGTTTCCACAACGAAGGTTGTTGATCCTGCTGTTTGTGGTGTCGATCAGGGTGTTTGGAAGTCTGGTCCACCTGTATCGGAATGGTTGGCAACCACCTGTGATGTTTGCCTGAATCATACCGTCGTTGCGAGCCATGGATTCATGGGTAGTGGAAAAGTTGATCACTATGGGAGTAGCATCCGCAATGGTGATGCTCGTACTCGTGGCGCTGTCAAAGGGAGCTACGTTGTCTTTTACCCGCAGGCGATAACGGCCTGGACACAGGTTGGTAGGGTCCTTTGTGGTGATGGCCGGCACAACGGGTTGTCCGGTCACATCGTTGATCCAGATGAAGCTGTAGTTGCCGGAACCTCCGGAAACATTGGCGGTGGCAGTACCGGTACATTCACCGGCGCACTTTACCCCGGCAGATGAAGTGATCTCTACGGCAATGGCCTGAGAGGCACATTCAATGGTGATGGTTCCTTCATTTTTTATCACAGTGGGTGTGGGCGGTCTGCCGCAACCGGCTGTAAATTCAATCGGAGAACTGGTGCCAAGGTCCACAAACAAGGGTTTGGTGGTGGTGGTACATTTTCCGATGACATCAAAGCAAATATTGAAGAGTGTGCTACCGTTTGAGAGGGTTTGCGGACCATTGTTATTCGGGTCCCAGACGATCCTGAAAGTATCGTTTGAAACGTTGATTTGAGAGGGAATGACGTTGGCGATGTTGGCTCCGCTCACTCTTTTGAAGCGCAGTTTTGTGTTGTCAAATTTCAATCCGAACTGGAACGCCTCTATGCAGGTGAAATCGCGCACCACGATCGGCATACAATACTCCTGTCCTTCCTTGACCGTCGTATCGCGAATGGTCAGGGTCAGGGTGGATGGTGGCACCACGACGGTATATTTTCCGGTAACCAGTTTGACCGGGATGACACCCGAGATGGAATCCGTGACTTCGATCACCCGCGTGGGGGCGTTGATAAACGTCATGTCGGTCATGCTTCCGTTTGCACCCACCGCATCAAAACAAACCTGAAAAAGGATGGCATCATCCGGTAAGGTAACCGTACGGCCATTGGGGTGTGACCAGAGCCATCCGAGTTCGGTGGAATCCTGACTCAGACTCAGATTGGTGCCCAGGTTTGGCGAGAATCCGGTCAATGCGGGATTCACACCCGTGACATTGGTAAAGCGGGCCACGGTTTTATTCCACTTGAGTGTGGCTTGCATGGTTTCGATGAAGCGGAACTCCTTGACGGAAATCTTCACGCAGCCGTTGGCACCCTGTGCCACTGTTTCCTGGGATGCAATGAAGTTGAAGCCGCTGTTGCCGCCTCCCCCGCCGCCGGGGCAATTGGTTCCGTTGATCTTCACTTTGCCACTTTGACTGGTGATGTTTACCAGATTGGAGTTTCCATCCAGAGCCTCAATGGAGGTAGGTTTATTAGCCAAAACGATCAGTGAAGAATCGCAAGGCTTGCCAATGAGTTTAAATCGAATGTCGAACATTTTGGTGTTGGCAGCAAATGTCTGGGGATTGGTGTTGGGGTCAAACCAGAGGAATCCGATCTGTCCTTTGGGGGTTTTGGTGCCCGGGGCCCGGTGATCTGAGGCCTCAACATCGTATCCGGATACCCTGTTGACCACATCGACCAGTTCGAGAACGGCTGAATCGTAGTGAACGGAATATTGCGTGGAAACGATCCCTGTAAATCCATCCGCCCGCATGGGCACATCGATGGTCTGACCCTGGTCTCCGGAGATGTTTCCGAACTTAAAGACCAGTTGTGCCTGGCCGCTGAAAGCGAAAGAGAGGAGTAGGAAAGAAAATAACAACTTTTTCATAGTCAACTGTTTTGGGTAAAACGCCATTTGCAAAAACTGGTCAAAGATAGGCATTTTTGGTATTTTTTCGTGCTTAGATATATAAATATGATATAATATTTAAATTAATGATTTTTAATATTCTCAGATTTTTCTCCCCGTTGACCGCCGCGGGAATGAAAAAAGCCTGACTGCGGACTTTCGTCCGCAATCAGGCTGATACACTGCTTTTACTCAATCCTTATCATTTGATGTATACCATCTTTCTGGTTTCGGAACCCTCTCCGCTTACCATGCGGATGAAGTACACTCCCGTAGCGGGAAGTTCTGCACCCCGGATGGTAAGATTGTGCTGTCCTTTCGGATAGTGTTTCTCGATCCTTCTGATCGCTTTGCCATCGAGATCGTGAATCAGGAACTCAACTGTCCTGGCGGATTCGATCTCAAAACTGATCTGAGTTTCGTAGTTGAACGGATTAGGCGTATTCTGGTACATTTTGAATCCTTTGCCATTCTGATCCTGACTGCGGAACACAAGCTCCACGTTCTTGGCGTCTACAACTTCGTCGTAGACCTCGGACCTGAACTCATCGGGATTCGCAACCATGATCTTACTGTTGGTGGTGCCTTCTGCCTGGGGTTCGAATACCAGGGTGAACAGGATTTCACCAGTTTTCAGTTTTTTGTCTTCGTCCAAGGCTTTGACGATCCTGATCCTGTCTTCTGCGATGACGTATTCCTCAGGTTTCAACTCGATGCTGCCACTTCTGATGCTCTGCAGCTTGAGGCCTGAATCCAGGAACTCCATTCCCAATTGCATTCCGGAGATGGTTGTCTCCTCTCCCAGGCTTACAGGCAGGATCAATGTTTCACCGGAGCGATACTTTACATCCGGCATGACCAGGCTTATTGAGCCGGGGTTTGTTCTGGATGTGCTACCATTCAGGTTGACATCTGCATTTCCAGACAAGTCACCAATCTTGATCGCCACAAAATCCGTAGACATTTCGTTGCCCTTGATCGGATTGAAGTTGATTACTTCGTCAAACGGGAACGGCCTGTTGGGATCTGCAAACCTGAAGCGTGTGGGTACAAATCTCCAGGATTGGTTGTTGTTGAATCTGCTGGTGATTCCAAGGATCAGTTTTCTGATCTCAGAAATATCAGAGGCGGTAATTTGCTGGTTGTTGTTTACATCCGCTGCGATCAGCTGGTACGGCGTGTTGAGGTATTGCTGACCCAGAATGTGTCTCTGAAGCATGACGATATCCTGACCCGTTACACCATTGATGAAATCAAAGTTTCTGGATGGCTTCACCGTGTAGTGGATATTGCTGGCAATAGTGGTGAATGAGAATATGCCGTTTGCGTTGGTATAAGCTATGTTGCTGCCTGCCGGATTTGCCCTTTCGAGCAATACTTCTGTGTTGTTGAGCGGTCTGTCATCCGGTGTGGTCAGTTTGCCCTGTATGGTCAGGCCATTGGGACAAACCTTGTTGGGATCCTGTATTTCGATGACCGCCTCGCAATAATCGTAATTTCCAGCCTGGTCAAACACATACATCCTGACTATATTCCTGCCTATGTTGCTGCAATCGAAAATCATGCTGCTGTGGAAGGAAGTGTCTACCTTGAAGAAGTATTTCAGACTGTCTTTCGGTGTGCAGTTGTCCTCGCTGTTGAGGTTGAAATCCTTGGCCCACACAGCAATTGACTTGGTGCTGGGCATGACCGTCGTGGTAATGCCACTGTGGCAGTAGGGGGTTGGTTTTTTGCCATCCCTCACGGTCAGCAGATAGGTACAGAAACTGTGGTTGTCGCAAGCGTCCCAAACCCTGAATGTCACCTTGTGTACACCGATGGGGTAATTACCACTGGCATCCTTGCCAGTACCTGAATGCGATGCATCCGGTCTTCCATCGTTGTAGAGGTCAATTTCGTGATACCAGGTCAGTTTCGTGCTGTCTGTGCAGTCATCCGTGGCATAAGCGATCAGTTCAAGAGGACCCTGACAACCGGGGCCAAATACATCCACCGTGCGGTTTCTGCAGTCGCTGGTGATGGTAGGCGCTACGCGGTTGATGATTTTGATGATTTGTTTCCAGCTCCAGTAACCTTTGGTGTTGGGATCATTGGGACGGTAAACGCACCAGTCGATCACTTCCCAGGTTCTGATGATCTTGATGCAGGCATCGGGATCGCTTACGAAGGGTTCATCCTTGTAGTTGATGAGAATGCTGCTGCATTTGTCCCTTCCGTTTACAACGGGTCTGCCTGTGATATCCGGAGATACATTTTCCTTGTTGATGCAGACTGTGTTGGTCAGGTAATCTACAGGCCACTGGATCCTGATGTTATCCGGATTGAAATCGCGGATTACGATTCTCTGAGTACAGCTGCCTGTCAATCCACCTTTGTCAGTTGCTTCAAAGGTTCTGTATATGGTATCCTGACCGCAGATTCCCACTCTGTTTACTTTTTCAACCAGGTTGAATCCACAACCATCAAATGCATAGCCATCTATGGCCGTTCCACTGAAGCTGACATGGGGATCATTGATGACAATGTTTTTCCTGTCGGCTATGTTCTTTTGGACTGTTCCAAAAACGTCGTAGTTGAGAAAATCAAAAGCACAGCTTACGGTGATATGGGGCGGACAGAACACAAACGGAGCTGTTTTGTCCTGAACGTCCACTTCCACCATACAAACGTTGTTGTTGCCGGCTTTGTCCCAGACTCTGAGGGATACCATGATCGTTTTGCCAATGTCTTCACAACAGAAGTAAACGAAGGGTCCCCACTGGCTGCTTCTTGCAGAGTCCTTGCAGGGAACTCCCTGATCCATTCTTCTCACTTCAAAAAAGTCAATGCCGCAGTTGTCGTGTGACCTGTCGTCAAATGTGAAGGCTTCAATTTTTGCTGTGCCATCCAAGGTAAGTGACACTACGGTTTTCTGGTCGCATACCGGTACGGGAGGCACCTTGTCCTCTACCAAAACCTCTGTAGAACAGTCGGTAAAATTACCGCACTCGTCTGTGGCGCGGAAAATCACCCAGCTCAATCCAAGAGGCAGACCGGAGATGGCATAATAGCCATTGGGTAGCTTTGTGATATTTGCTTTGGAAGTGCCTTCAAATGTCGGGGCACCACCTGCAGAAAGTATCTTGTATCCTACGTCAAAGGTGACTTTTGAACATTCGCTGATGATGGTCGGAGGAGGGATCACCGCACTTCCGGTGCAAGACCACACATCTGTACTAACTGTCAGGATACCCGGACAGGTAATGACGGGTCCTCTGTCATCCACCACTTTTATGAGTTGATTGTGAACGTATATTCCCTGAGCACCCGGAGTGCACCAATCCAATACAGTCCATTTGCGTATCACTTTGAAGGATTTCGGACAAACCGGAATCAACTGATCTTCAAATGTGACGGCAATTTTACAAGCGCCCCAGGAAGGGAAGATCGACTCACCGTCAACGGTAGGCACTCCACTTACTTTAGGAAGCGGAATGGTGTCGTAGTCTTCGCAAGAGAATGCAGTGTCTCTGGGCCACTGTATATCCACAAAGCTGAACTTTCTGAAATATACGTGCTGCTCGCAGGTATCTGACCTGTTGCCGCTTGCGTCTGTGTAGTAAAAGCGAATTACCCGTCTTCCGATAATCGGATCTGCCGGAGTAAGTGCGCAATTGTACATTTCCATTTTGTCCTCCAGAATGTGCTGTGTGACATTCAGCCCGGAGCAGTTGTCCTTAACGGCAATGGCGGGCAGGAGATAGTTGGTCCTGTTACAAAATACGGTGATGTCGTCCGGACAATCGACTTCCGGAGGAAGTTTATCTTCCACCAGGATTTCTCCCCAACAGGAATTCCCGTTTTCCAGTCTCACGGACACCCTCAGTTTTTTACCGATGTGGGCTCCTGTGACGACAGGTGTGGGTAAAGGCAGATTGTTGGGGCCAAATACCACCACGGTATAGTTACATGGCGGGGTTGGACCCATGTCCTGAAGCATCATGGCCGGGGTAACGGTCACCTCGCAATTTCCTTCGAGTGACACCTGAACCAGGTTGTTACAAGCCAAAGGACATTGAGCTTGGAGATCGTGAAACCCAATGGCCAAAAAGCAAAGCAAAAATCCCAGGATTGCTCGCAATCCGGAAGAATTTTCCGCCAGGCTCAATTTGTTGGTAAACGATTTCTTTTTCATGTTAAAACTTTCGGTTAATGGATATGAGTAAATACAATAGTTTACAATGATGCTTCAGAACCTGCTTGTCAGGCAGGATCAGGAGATTTGGGTTTTGGTTGGTTCGATCTTCAGAGCAGGTTGTATTCCCTGGCTATGTTGACCAGATGTATGACGGTGGTGACTCCCAGTTTTTTCATCAGGTTTCTCCGGTGGACCGTGACGGTCTCGCGACTGATGAAGAACTCGTTTGCGATGGTCTTGGAGGTTTTTCCTTCCAGGATTTTTTCCAGGATCTCAAACTCCCTTTTGGTCAGCAGAAACTTCGCGTTGAAGCGGTTGACTATGACCGACCTTGGCTGGATCTCCTCCTGGAATTCAGACTTTACATTTGGCTGAATTCCCGGCCCCATGTAGATTCCTCCATTCCTTACGGTCTGGATCGCCTGCAGGAGATCTTCCGGCTCAGAAAACTTGGACAAGTACCCATCGGCACCATGTTTGAAGGCATCCCGCACCAGCTTTGGATCGGTAGACATGCTCACGACCACGATTCTGCAGCTGGGAAGCCAGGTTTTGAGTTTTGATATGAGCTGAATCCCATCGGATTGGATCAGATTCAGATCGACAAACATCAGATCTACTTCTTCTTCTGATAGTTTTGAGATGAGTTCCTCTTCATTATTACAGCAGAGGACCACCTTGAGCGGGAGCGTCGGCGAAAGGCTCTCCAGCAAGAGCCGGAATCCTTTCAGAAATAATTTGTGATCATCGACGATCCCGACTTTCAAACTATGCATAAAGTCTTGGTCTAATATGTCTTTGATCAATATCAGCAAATCCAGTGCCAAACTTCATTCCCAGGGCGGGTATGGATGTTGTCAGGAGATATTTATAGTAAAAAATAATTATTATAAAATATTGCTAATCAACATTTTAAAAATAATAATTAATAATAAATTAAACAAAAAAATAAATTGGGAATTCCTCGTTTCCCTTCAAGCAGGGTGCTCTGAAATTCAATGAATGAGGAAATCGGAGTCGAAAAGCCGGATATTGCCCTCCTCAACCACGATGTATTGGAATCCTTTTCTGAGGCCGTAGCCTCCGATCCGTCCTTTTCTGTCCAGGGCTATGTAGCCCACCTGGAACTCGCCGTAATCCCGGATGGTCGTGAGGCGTTCAATGGCTTTTTTGCAAGCTTTTTCTGGGTGCATCCCATTGCGCATCATTTCCACGATTGAAAAGGCGCCCACCTTTCGGTTCACCGCTTCGCCCAACCCTGTTCCGGTGGCCGCGCCGACCTCGTTGTCCACAAACAGGCCTGAGCCAATGATGGGGGAATCCCCCACGCGCCCTTTCATTTTAAAGGCCATTCCTGAGGTGGTGCAGGCTCCCGAAAGGTTGTGCAATCCATCCTGCGCGAGGATGCCGATGGTGTCATGGCGTTCTGCATTGATCTTTGGTTTGTATTCTGCATGGATCAGCCATTCCTGCCAGGCTTTTTTCGCTTTTTCCGTAAGTAAGTTTTCTTTTGGGAAACCCTCGGATTCCGCGAAGCGTTCTGCGCCTTCGCCTGCCAGATAAACGTGCGGGGTTTTTTCCATTACACGGCGGGCCAGGCTTACTACGTGCTTGATGTTGCGAACGAACATGACCGAGCCCGAGCGTCCCAGGTGGTCCATGATGCAGGCATCCAGGGTGACCTCGCCATCCCGGTCGGGAAATCCCCCATAGCCCACAGAGCTGTCCTCCGGATCTGCCTCAGGCACCCGTGCACCTGCCTCTACGGCATCCAGGGCACTGCCATTTTGCGCCAGCACTTTCCATGCCGCCTCGACAGCCTTTTGGTTATTCCAGGTGGCAATGATCTTTCTTTCAGGTCTCTTCAGAGATTCCCTTTGGAGCATTTGCATGGCCTCAAAAACTTCCAGGCTGGAGAGACCGGCGGCCGCTCCCAGTAATTTTTGAAAGAAATCTCTTCTCGCATTCATGGTTTGGGGTATAGGTTTATTTCATCGGCAAAGATCCAGCTTGGTTCTCCTTTAGAGAGATGCCAATCAGGGAGCCTGCCTCCGTTTTTCAATAGGAAGCGAATATACCGGACCGGGCCGTAAGGTTTTGCGGTAAAATGATGGATCCGGCCATCTTCTGCCTGATCAGGAATCCCGTATTTCAGTATTTTGGGTTCTGACCAGAGTCTGCCATCCGCAGAAAAACGGTAGCTCACTTCGGAAGGCAATAAAATCCAGCTCCTCTGGTCCTGCAGGCAGCCGATGCTCACCGAGTCCAGCACGACGGATGTGTCGAGCTCGATCTCTCCTTCCACATCGCGGTCGTTGTATCCCTGCCACAGGCCATCGCGAAAGTCTTTGCTGCCCCTAAGTCCATCGACCAAAGCGTTGGGACCTCCTGCGGAATAAACCGGAGCATACTCAGTCAAAAGTTTAAGACGGAAGCCGGAAGGCCTGGGATCAAAACGAGCACAAAGCCAATCCGAACTTTTGCTCGTGGATTCGTGCGTAAAACAAATGCTCCCCGATCTGTCCATCCATATGGGTCCCCGGTAGGTTTCTGATTTTCCTATGGCAGGATCCATATATAAGAGGGGTTCAATGCCCATACTGCGGATCTCCACCTTCTGAGACCCGTCAAAGACTCGATCGCCCTTTGCTATGTAGGGTAAGGGTTTATAGCCGATCTGACGGGATTCCAGGTTCAGGTCCGCATAGCCGGACCATTCCGCATCTTCGCTGAAGCGAAAGATGATTTCATCGCCGCCACGCAATCGCACCGGACCCTTGATTTCTTTTTTATTCTTGAGAATGGAAGCCAGGGATTCGCTGCCGGAAGTGCGATCAGACCTGATGACAATCGGCAGTTGTCCCGGTGGTGATATCCTGATCTCGGAGGCCATGG
>CAYXKO010000016.1:0-19089 GCA_964465435.1 uncultured Saprospiraceae bacterium
GTCACGGATGTCGAATTTGAGGAAGTCGGTAAGAATTAAACTGAACAGGTCCGAAGCCTGACAGGAAGATTTCTTTTTGAATATCATAAATGCGAAGGGTGGATTTTTATCCGCCCTTCGCATTTGTTTTAAGGGGCGAATCCAATGCACAAGATCTAATTAAGTTTTGTGCTTTCCGGAGGAAAAGTCTGTCCCTATACAAACAGGTTTTCGTTTTAAAGGCCAATGTCTCCGGTTACCCGCATATCCTTTTCCTGCCCCAGGCATGGCCGGAAAAGCAGATTGACCATTGAATTCAGTGACCGGATACACCAATGCTTTTTTTCTGTCCATATGTCAGAAGGGATTTTTTATCTGCCATAATCTTAACATAGCTTAAGGAAAGTTTAAATCTTAACCCTTTGAAAAACAAATCACCAGCCCGGGCAGTTAATGGTTGAAACAAAAATTACTGAACGATGAAATTATTTGCAACATTGAGTCTGGTAGCGCTCCTGAACTTTCAAGCTACCGCAGAGATTAGTCCGGCTCCCGGAAAAGTGGATATTGCAAAAAGCAAAATCACCTGGGTTGGAAAGAAGGTCACCGGACAACACACCGGCAACATTACCCTGAGAAGCGGAAGCCTGGATTTCACCAACAATGCTCTGAGCGGTGGTATGTTTGAAATGGATATGACCACCATTAGCTGCACGGACCTGACAGGAGAATATGCAGGAAAACTGGTTGGACACCTGAAGAGCGATGACTTCTTTGGAGTTGAAAAACACAAAACTGCCAGTTTCAAGATCACCAGGGTCATGCCTGGATCAAAAGCAAACTCTTACAGAGTGGAAGGCAACATGACCATCAAGGGAATTACTGCTCCTGTTGGTTTTGAAGCAATGCTCGAGAATGGAAAAGCCACTGCCAAGATTGTGATCGACCGCACCAAGTACGACATCAAATACGGTTCCGGAAGCTTTTTCGACAACCTCGGTGACAAAGCCATTGACAACAACTTTGAGCTGGATGTTGTGCTTGCTTACACCAGATAATAAGCTAAGTCTAATATTTTCAGAATAAATGGGGCGGGCCTTTGGGTCCGCCTTTTTTTTTGTCCATCCTGATTCTTATAATGCAGGATGCAATTCTGGAGCATCTCCCATTTATGGCATTTGCAGAATGATCAGTTGATTTTTACTGCCAGTGATTGTTTATGTGCAGCCCCTTGCCGGATGGAAAAAACATAGCTTCCCTGGGGCCATCGATCCGTGAGGACGCGGAGATAATAAGTTGACCTGCTTGATTCAAAGGTCCCGGAAGCCCAGGTCCTTCCCATCATATCGCTGACTTGCCAGTGTGCTTCCTGGTCCGGGATGAGTTCAATTTCGGCCTGGAACTGCCTGTTGAATGGATTGGGCGCCAGACTGATCTTGATCTCCTTTTGCGATTTTTCCTCATCGGTGCCCGAAATAATTACTTCTTCTGCTTCAAACAGGACCTCGCCCAGACCAAAGCAGGATTCATGGCCAAAATTTTCCAAGGCCGTAAGCAACACGTAACGAGCTTCGGGAATGCTGAGGTTTTCCCAGTCCATTCCTTCATAGCGATTATGACCGGGGGCTTTTTCCAGATCGATGTCCCGGTCGTGGTACCATCTGACAGAATCCCCGGAATAATGCACTGCCATCTTTGATATTCCGCGGTTTAACAGAGCCGGATCGTTGTAATTCCAGATTCTGATGCCCTGGATGCGGTACCTTTTTCCCAGATCAAACAGCAACCAGTGTCCTGCTTTTAGATTGGGATCAGGGGACGGGCTTGCCTTGCACGACATCCAACCGTCAAACCAGTTGGTGGAATGCCGGTCTGGAAAACATTGTGCATGCGAAAGCTGTATAGTGCACAGCAGTATGAGGATAGGAAGAATGAAGCTTTTCATGATCAATTGTTTCATACATTTAAAAATCCAAGTGGGGCCTTACCAGACCGTACATCGTAAAAACTGCCAATGTTCGGCAGGACGTAACTGAGATCAGAGGGACTTACGCCCATCCAGAGTGCCAACTCAGCAAAATACAGATCAACAGAAGTTTCTGGAATCAGGACTCCTTCATAGACATTGAGGTTTGAGTTTAAATCGAGATCCGGATATTTTCCGAAAATGTTTCCGCCTCTGACGTCGCCCCCCAGAACGAATACATTTCCACCCCAGGCGTGGTCGGTGCCATTTCCATTGGATGTAAGAGACCTGCCAAATTCAGAAATGCAAAAAGTGGTCACCTGTGACCCAAGGCCCAATTCCTGGATGGCTGCATAAAATTCGCTGATTGAATCCGAAAGCTGGCCCAGCATTTCGTTCTGATTGTTCAGCACCTCGTCATGGTGGTCCCATCCGTAAAAGTCGATGTAAAAAACTTGTCTTTTGAATCCGAGTTTTTCATGCACAGAGATGGTCCTGGCTGCCATCAGCAGCGACTCCGAAAGGTAATTGTCAGAGAACCGGGTTGTGATGTCCGGGCCATTGTCCAGCGCATCCTTGAATTTTAAATGACCGTCCCGGGCGTTGCGGATCACATCCGTATACGTTTTTTCAAAAGCGTCTGAATAGTTCTGGGCTAAGATGCTGTCAATGGCCTGCGATTTGGCTATGTTGAACTGGTCATACATGTTGTCAGGCCTGTAGTCCCTGATCCCAATGCTTCCCTGCCTTCGGTCGATCACGTATTCGATCACCTCGTTTCCGACTTCCAGGATGTTTGAGCCCGACAGCGAAATATTCATGGAGATCTTTTCTTCTGTGTTCATATCCCTGACCAGATCGGCCATTCTGCCACCCCATCCGATATTGGACCTGGATTGTGGTATTCCTGTTTGCCAGTGCTGGGCCTGATCGGAGTGAGAAAACAAACCCAAAGGCAAAACCGACCTGTCGTTGTAAAAATCATCGCGGTTGGTGGGCTCAAGGAGCGTTCCGATGTTGGAGATAAAGCTTGCCTTGCCCTGATTGAAAAGGTTTTGCAATCCGTCCATCGAGGGATGCAGTCCGAAGGTCCTTCCTGGCGTATTCCGCACCTGCAGGTTAAGCAATTCCTGCCTCGGCAAGGCCAGATTGGATCGCACGCGCTGGTAGGTCTTGTATTCTTCGGTGCTGGTGGGTACCAGCATGTTGAATGAATCGTTTCCTCCGGATAGGTTGATGCACACCAGGGCTTTGTAATCCTTGTCCCTGAGTCCGGCAGAGGCCGCAAGCGCATTAATGCCTTTCAGGCTGAGCAGGGAATTGTACAGGGTCGTATAGCCTACAGCCGCACAACTTAATTGTCCTAAAAATTTCCTTCGTGAATAGGATTTTGAGTTCATCTTGGTTTTCATTTGAAAATGGCGTAATCGGGAGACATCATGACCAGGTAAAGGGCAAGGCGCGAGCGGTCATTTCTGAAATCACCTCTGCGAAGTGTGTTCATTGCGTTTTTGATGTAAAGCCTGTTGCGGTCTGAAAGCCGTCCATGAGTAAGCAATATGTCCAGCCGGTTGAGCAGGGCTTCGGGATCCCGGGCGAGCTTGTCGAGCTCCTGAAGGGTGAGTACGGAGGAGACATCGTTGTTTTCCCAGGAGTAAAGCACATAGTCGTAGATCCAGTTGTTGACCTGATTCAAAAAGCCTATTCCGGTCCGGGCGTTGTGGATCTGGAATTCCGGTCCGACCAGTTTTTTGTCTGATAAGGCCCCTTTGGGTTGGTGTGAGGGTAAAAAGAAATTGAATACGGTGGGTGCGTGCAGGGGATGTTGTCCGGCATTGTCCAGAAAATCATATCCGCTGTTCCAAAGCCTTCCATAGTATTGCTCAACCCCCACGGCATTCACAAAGTGGGTGTACCGCAATATGGGTTCCCTTAGCTGGCCGTTGTCAGGATGCTCAAGCCATTCGCAGGTTCTTGCCTCTTCGTCGAGAAGAATAGCCTGGATGACTGATGCCAAATTGCCTCGCTCTCCTCTTTTGTTTTTTTCAAAAACCCTGGATACCCTGGCCACGTAGGCCGGGCTTGGGTTGGATTTAATGAGGCGCTGAATAAGTTGTTTGCAAATGAAGGGAGCCGTGTTGGGGTGATTGAAAAGCACATCGATGGCATCTTCAATATCTTTCATCCCGCTTTGTCCCGCCGGTATGATGTGGCCTCCCAAAATCTGTTTGGGCCCGGGCTCATGCCACCGGTCAAACATCCTCATGGGTTTGATGGGGATGCCCAGATAAATGTTTACGCCAAATTGGGGTGTGTCGATCCATTGATTGGGCATGATCTCAGAAAAACTAAGGCCGGTGAAGACTTTGGCCAGTTCCTGGATGTCTCTCTGGTCATAGCTGGGGATGTCGCGTCCCAAACTATCCTTTCTGCGTGTGCCATCCTGATTGAGTTCGTACAATCCGATGGTGAAGAGTTGCATGATTTCTCGGGCGTAATTTTCGTCGGGTCGAATGTTTTCCTGGGGATTCGATTTTGGATTGTTGAGGTGGGATAAATAGATTCCCATGGCCGGGTGCAGACTCACATCCCTCAACAGGTTCCTGAAATTCCCAAAGGCATTCCTGATGAGCACGTCGTAATAGCTGGCCATTCCCCGTGCATTGCCTCCCACATCGGAGTTGGCGGATACCACAAATATCTCACTTAATGCCAGGGCAACCCTTTGTCTGAGTTTGTCCCGGTTTGTTAAGTTCATTTGCCACCATGCGTAGTTGAAATGAAGAGAATAAAAATAGGAAGGTTCGTCTATGGAGTCGCCACCATTGACGTAATACCAGTCGATCACTTCATCCAGGACCTCATCCAGATGACTGCTCAGGTCGGATGGAGGCAGAGCGGTCTGTTCTGAGATCCAGTTTTCAAAACCCATGGAGGCCGTTCTTTTCACCTCATCCATGTCGGCGCCCAGGGTGGACTGGTACAAAAACCTGCTGGCATTATAGAGGTCGTAATTCAATCCTGAGCCATCAAATACGGTTCTGGCCATGGCAGAGTCTTCCCAAAATGGCTGCCCCCATTGATCGCTGGCAGTTACTTTTACCTCAGGTGATTTGCCGGCCCCCAATAAAATGGATTGTGCCTGGAGCAGAGGACAGGCGAAACCAAATAAAACAAAGTACAGGATTTTGAAAGTTGGTCTGATTTTCATAACAACGTGCTGATTGCCCAAATTTAAGGGACATTTTGAGATAAAATGTGTTGATCAAAGAAATTGTGCAAAAAATAGGGGTTTACCCTTAGTTGACCTGTCGTGCGGTAATGGGAAACCCTGATCTTTTGGATGGATATGGCTTGGACCTGAAGGTAGGGAAATAATAAAAAAGCCTTATCTATGTACCTTCAAAAACTGTAATTACTATGATAGCGATCATCTCTCCGTCCAAGGACCTTGATTTTAATCGTCCTGCCCCTGCTATCGAAGTGGCCGTCCCCAGGCTTTGGGAAAAAGGATGGCAGATTGTTGAGGTTCTCAAGAAAAAGAAGGTAAAGGACCTGCAAGGCCTGATGGACATTTCTGCAAAACTGGCAGAGGAAAATTTTAGAAGGAACCAGCTGATGCAAAGGGAAATGACTGAGGTTGTGGCCAGGCCGGCGCTTTTTGCTTTTGATGGGGATGTATACAAGGGTTTGGATGCAAGAAGTTTGGGTCAACCCGCGATAGAGTATTGTAAAAACCACCTCCGGATTCTATCCGGATTGTATGGTCTGCTAAGACCGCAGGACCTGATTCAACCCTACAGGTTGGAAATGGGTACGGCGCTTAAGGTGGGACGGTCAAAGGATCTTTATGCATTTTGGAAAAAAGACATCACGGACCTGCTGGTTGAAGACCTGAAGGAAACCGGTTCTGATTGCCTTGTCAACCTGGCTTCACAGGAATATGCTGCGGCAATAGAATTTGCCAGGATCGGACTGCCGGTTGTGGATATCCATTTTCGCGAATTCAGAAACGGAAAACTTCAGTTTCTTTCTTTTAATGCAAAAAAAGCAAGAGGATCCATGGTCAGGTATATGGCCGAAACAGGCACCCGCACACTTTCAGATATTCGTGGCTTCGACCGGGATTCCTATTCGTTTGATGAAAGGCATTCAACAGATCATTCATTAATGTTTGTCCGATAAGTCGCAGACATGAAAAAATATTTCAGTTTTACTTTGAGCGTTTTTTTGTGTGCTTTGTGGGCATTCGTCCTGGAGCATTCCTGGAAGGTGGATGGGAAATTTCTCCCGGCATTCGGACCTTTTTTTGGTCTTTACGAAGGATTTTGGAAAAATGTCCAGTTGTCAGGTAGTACTCCTGCTGTTTCATCGGCGTCACTTGATCCTTATGGTCAACTTTATCTCGATGACAGGGAAGTGCCTCATATTCTGGCGGATGATCTGGAAAAGGCTTATTATATCCAGGGCTACGTGCATGCCATGCACAGGTTGTGGCAAATGGATTTTTCCACCCGGGCTGCAGAAGGAAGGGTTTCTGAAATTGTAGGTACGCTCGCCCTGGATTTTGACAAGAACAAGAGGAGAAAAGGACTGGCTGAGTCTGCCAGGCTGAGCATAGAGACCTGGAAAAAGTTTCCTGAGACCTATCGGCTGGTGGAAGCCTATAGCGCCGGGGTCAACAAGTATATTTCTGAACTTGATCCATCGGAATATCCTGTCGAGTATAAGATCATGGGATTCTCTCCGGAGACCTGGTCGCCATACCGTTCTGCCTTGTTTCACAAATCAATGTCGGAGGTGCTCTGCGGGCGGGATAAGGATATTGAAACGACCAATGCCAGGAATTTCTTTGGGGCGGATTTTGACCTTCTTTTTCCGGAGGAGGACGAAATGACTGATCCGGTAATTCCCCCGAAAACAGAATGGGCTTTCAGCGGGGACTCCCTGCATCAACTCAATCCTGGTTCTTTCGAATGGAAGGATTCAGGGATAGGCTATATTCCATGGGAAAGGGAGCAGGGAGAATCCGGCCTTGGATCCAACAACTGGGCAGTAGGGGCATCCAAATCCGCCACGGGCAATCCTAATTTGTGCAACGACCCTCATCTGACCCTGACCTTGCCTTCCATCTGGTACGAACAACAGATTATAACCCCTGGGATGAACGTATACGGGGTTACATTTCCCGGCATACCCGGTGTGATCATCGGTTTCAATGAGTCCATTGCCTGGGGAGTCACCAATGGAGGCTGGGACGTGATGGATTGGTACATGGTCCAATGGCGGGACAGCAGCCACAATGAATATTTCATCGATGGGCAATGGAAAAAAACGGGTTTTCAGATAGAAACCGTACAGGTAAGGGGATCGGGCCCGGTTTATGATACGATCCGCATGACGGATTGGGGACCGGTTGTGTTTGATGATCCGGGCCATTTGAAATACGGTCTTGCCATGCACTGGATCATCAAATATGGCTCTCAATACTGCGAGCTGGATATGTTCAGGGAGATGAATGCCGGGAAAAATTTTCAGGACTACCGCAACGCCATCAGGAAGTTTCCATATCCCGCACAGAATATAGCTTTTGTTTCCAGGGAAGGAGACCTGGCCCTGACGGTTCAGGGAGCCATGCCGATTAAGTCCAAAGGTCAGGGTAGATTTGTGCTGGACGGCTCGGATAGCCGAAATGGATGGAAAGGATTTCTTCCACCCGACTGGAATCCGTACACCCTTAATCCGGACAGGGGATTTGTTTCTTCTGCCAACCAGAAATCAACGGATGCGAGTTTTCCGGTTTATTACAACGACGGTGATTTTCGGGATTACCGGGGTGCGATATTAAACCGGCTCCTGAGGGAAAAGAACGATTGGACCCTGGAGAGTCTGCGTGACCTTCAGTTTAATTCCTACAGCCTGAAAGCGGAGACGGCTGTTCCGCTCATGGTGGGGTGTTTGGATACATTGGGTGACGGCAGGGACCGGCCATATTTGAAAATGCTCAAAGAGTGGGATTTCAATTACGATTCCACTACCGTTCAACCCGTTGTGTTTGATCTCTGGTTTGATTTTCTCCACAAGCTGATCTGGGATGAACTGACTTTTGATTCCACCCGCAAAGCCACTGCAGTTCCTTCAGATCAATCTACCATCAGGCTGATGGCCAGGTATCCGGCATTGCACTATTACGACCTTAAATCAACCCCCGGCAGGGAAAGTCTTGTTGATGTGATTAGGATCGCTTATGACAGCATGGTTGCCAACCTGAGCCGCATTGATCCGGATAATTTGAACTGGGGACGGTACAAGTCAGCCCTCATTCCCCACCTGGCCAAAATCCCGGGTTTTGGACTGACCCATATTGCGTCCTCAGGTACGAAGGATGTCCTCAATGCCCATGCCAGGACTTTTGGGCCGTCCTGGAGAATGGCCGTGGAGCTTACGGAGGAAGGTCCGGTTGCATTTGGCATTTATCCTGGAGGACAGGATGGCCGGCCGGGAAGTAAACATTACTGGTCGATGGTGGGGCCCTGGAGGGATGGCCGGTATTTTGAACTGCTATATCTCAAAGGGGCGGATGATCCCAGGATTCAACAACTGAAATCTTTCTGATTCATGAAGATCAATAGAAAACTGATTTACTTTTTTATGTCCATGGCGCTGGCTGCGGCTGTTTGTGCTTTGTTTTCACCCTGGTGGGTTTTGATGCCCGTTGCCGCCATTTTAAGCTGGTTCTTCAGGATCCGGGTTTGGAGCGCGGCAGTCCTCGCCTTGTTGGCTGTGTTTCCGGTATGGTATCTGTTTGCCATGTCTTATCAATATTCCTCCGGGTCAGAACTTGCTGTGATGATAGGCGATATGTTCATGGGGCTTAGCCTGAATCAATTGTTTATGCTGACGGCTGTTTTGGGGGGGATTACTGCCGCCTTGGGTGCGGTGGCAGGATCTACATTTGGCAATTTGATCAAATCTGCATCATGAGATTCATTGTTGGAATTGTACTGCTTTCCTCATGCCTGGTGTTAAAGTCCCAAAACGCCAATCCCTCTTTTATGGTCTATGAGCAGGGGCAGGCTGATGTTCGCTTTTTTGCAAACACCTACCTGGAAAAGCCTTTAAAAGGTTCGGATTATTTATTTAATACGCTTTTTGCAGACGTCATGGCAGGGACTTCCGGCCGTGTCAACGTTGGATTGCGGATCAGATACCGGACGGTGCTTCGGGACGATGATTTGGGACCCGGGGATGCATGGACCTTTCAAAACAGGGAATTGGATTCAGTAGGAAATTATAAAAGACATGGGCTGTCGGGTGCCGAGCTTTTAATACGGCACAAGATATTTGGTAAGCTAAGAGGCTTAAGTATGCAGCACTCATTGGGTTTTCCGGCGGGCAACCAGCTCCAGCAGCACCTGAGCCGCGGGTTTTTGGATTGGGATGGTTTGACCTGGCACAGTCAGTTGTTTTTAAATTATCTCAGGGGGCGTTTTCAGATTTTTTCCGATCTGGGTATCAGGGCTGAAAACCTTCAAACTAGGATGTTTGATAAAACCAGGTCTTCTTATTTTTCCATTGGATACCCGTGTTCCGTATTGCCAGGTTTTCTGTTGGGTCGCCAGCACTATTTATATGCCTTGATGCAGATACTGCCGGGACATTCTTTTCAAAGATACGCTTCAAATGGCCCGTTGACGACCGATTTTAATTTTCAGCATCAATGGGGAATAGGGTACAAGTTTTTCTTCCTTAAGAAATGGGAGCTGGAATTGATCGGAAGTTTGTTTAATCCGGATGGAGACAGGCCCGCATATACGATGAACCTGGGAGTCAGGCGTTATTGGGGCAGGTTGCTTTATTGATTGCGCATGATTCAATTCAGAAATTTCCACTGAATGGTGATGCGCATTCCAAAATCGTAGATCGGATACCCAGGCAACCAATTGGGTCTGCCAATGGTCCAGAATGAGTCAATCTGATCGAAGGACATTACAAATTTGAATTCCTCAATTCTCAATGAGACATCAGCTCCCACGAGGGTTATCAGTTCTGGTGCATCAAGGTCTCTGCTCATGTAGTAAAGGCCTGTCAGCGAATGATAGGCCATGCGGCTCCCGGGTTTCAGAAGCCTCAGGTTGGGCGAAAAGCCGAGTTTGCTAAACTTGCCGAAAAAACGGGTCTCAATCCCCAGGTCGTGGTACGAATACCAGGCAGTCCATCCGGACGGCTCCGGGTTGAGGATGTGGATGTTGAACTCGTGATTGCTCCTGAACCATTTCCATCGGAGTGTCTCCCTGCCCTGTATGTGTAGATGCCTGATGGATGATCCTTGTTGATTCAGGACCTGAGTGCTGTCCAAAAATATGAATCCTCTGTAGTTATGAAATGACAGGCTTAGTTCAGGCAGGTATTTTCTTCCCGGCCTGAGCTTTAGTTCGTGACTGATCACTTTTGTGTTTTCAAAATCATGCTGCCAGATCGACCTCTTGTTGATATATAGGTTTTGCTCCAAAAGGGATGGGATTCTTGACTCCAACTGTATCTGATAGGATATCAGGGACATCCCCCCGGGTTTCCAAGATAATTTAGCCCGGAAAAGTCCTCCGGATTGCTCTTTCTGTCTTGTCCATTGACCATTTACATCCAACTGAAAGGGGCTTGTCATTACAGAGGAATTGAATCCGGACCGCACATAGGGGATGTTTGCATAAATGCCGCTGTCAAATTGCACGCGGTTGAAATCATAGGCTGCAAAAAGATCAAATTGCAACATTTTGTTATTGATGATCTCGAGGCCGGCCTTTGACCAAAGTCCCTGAATTCTGTGGTCGCGGCTGATTGTCGTGCTGTCCTCGAAAAACAAAGGGCCATACTGTCCAAGGGAAGGTATGGGTTGACGGTCCTCAAACCGAAGTGTCTGGAAGTGATAATATGCATTCAGGTTGAGGACAGGGGCAAACCATGGTTTCCCTTGTGTGAGCCTGAACCAGGCATTTGCGCCGTATTGACCATTCTTTAATCGGGTATTTGCAGAGTTGCTGATCACAGGAATGGTTTCCCTGACCCTGAATTGTCCAAGCGTGAGAAAAGAGTCAGACCTGATTCCATGATTGTGTTCAAGTTTATCCGTGTTGCTGGCGAGATTCAATTCAAACCCGTTTTTCCCCGAATCAGAGATCCTGAAAACTTTTGCGGCAAGACTGCTCAGGAAATTCCGGTTGTGTTGATAACTTCCTTTGAAATTGATTCTGTCGTAATAAAAGTTGAAATGAAAGTCATTCCGGAAGGGAATGCTCAGAAAAGTATTGACGGTCAGATTATCGATCAGCCCGGATTGGGATCTACCGGGAAAAGTACTCTGGGTGATGGTCACTTCTGAAATTGGCTTGTTTGAACGGTACAGGCCAAGCTGGTCAGCGTGGTGATGGAAAAACCGGGTTTGGGTATACCCATGTTGCAAATGATTGCTCGGACGCATTCCCTCGCGGTCAGAGACCCTGGGAGATCCGTAATTGTTGGATTGTAAATATCCCTTCCAGTCCTGCGGGAGGGTCAGGTATTGAAATGTATCCGATGCCTGCCATCTGTGAGGAAATATTTCTGCGCTGTAATCCAGGCGGAGCGGAGCCCGCTCGAGTAAGAGTTTAAGGGAATCGCGCTCTGACTTCTGCGTGGAGTCGACCGGATTCGATTGGGCCTTGCCATGAAAAACACAGGCCGTAACGATGGATGTGATCAGAAGAATTCTGAGAATCATGGTTTAATCCAGAATATGGATTTGCTTCACAACACGGGTGTCGTTTTTGCAGGTGATCCTCAACAAGTAAAAACCCTGACCGATCCCATCCGTATGGATCTCTAATTCATGGCCTCCTCCTGTGGGAATGCAGGTTTTTATCAATAGTCCGCTGGGGTTCATGATCTCAACTGTTGACACCTCAATGGGACTTTTGATTTTGAAAAGGTTTTTAACCGGGTTGGGGCTGATGATGACGTCGGATGTTTCCGCAGAGCTTCCAGGATCAGTATGGCTGGTCTGATCACAGGAACGAACCGTATTACATGGCTGCTCAATGCCCTCAAATATAAACAAACCATCCTGCATGTCTGCTACCGCAATCGTCCCGGAAGGGAAATAGGGATACACACCCCACGCGCCTTCGTAGCTACCCTTGTTGATAATTTTCGAGGTAGGGTAGTAGTATTTCCTTTCCGGAGCATCGGGATTTCTGATATCGTATACCTGAACGCCATCGTAGTAGTAGGCGACATACGCATAGTCACAGGTCACCAAAGGGTTGTGCGGTATTTCCAGCCTGGTTCGGTTTACGCCCAGTAATGCGCTGATGCGGACATCGTCCCAGTCTGAAAAATCAATCAGTTTCATCGGAGCGCCATGGGTCTCATCAGCCATGACGTATTTGCTTCCATCCGGCGTCAGCCACCCTGAATGGTTGTAACCGGAAAAAGGATACTCGGTAGGTTTGAGGGTATAAATGGTTTTGGGATTGGAGGCGTCCCGGAAATCCACTATTGCAAAACCATCGTTGCCGCAATTCAGGTAGGCGGTATCGTTGCGCACAAATGCATCGTGTACATGCCCAGCAGTGATGTTGCCAAATCTGTTGTAGTGACCGATAAATTTAGGTTTGACCGGATCGCTGATGTCGTAAAGCCCCAGTGCAAAGAATCCACTGGCTCCTCCTTCAGCGCAGGTGTAAAGCCTTGCTTTGGGAACATCGAGGTAAATATTGTGTGAACGGACAAAGTGCTCGTCAGAGTCGTATACCACGGTCACTTTTTCCGGCAGCTGGCTGAAGTCAATGATTTGAAGACTGCTTCTGGAACCTTCATCGCAAACGGCATACAGATAACACTGATAATCGTCATAATCCCGATGGATCACCTGGGGCCCTGAAGTGCCGCCTGCGACCCGTGCTACTTCTTTGGGTTTTGATGGATCTGTTATGTCAATGAAATGAGTGCCATAGGTTGAACCGATCACTGCATATTCGCGTCCCTTGTTCCAGATGCCCCAGACTTCATTGAAGGCGTTGTTGTAGGCTGAAGACCCAACAATCGAAGAGTCCCTCCAGTGTCCTAAAAGTTTTAGTTGTTCAGCTTGTCCCCAGGACCTCAGGGAAAGAATAGCCAACAAAAGAATATGGAATATCCTCATTTCAAAGATTTAACAGGGCCGGGCTCATCCCCATGGAAGAGAAGCCGCCATCGTGGTAAAGATTCTGCATGGTGACCATCCTGGTCAGATCTGAAAACATGACTACGCAGTAATCCGCACAGGAATCCGCAGAGGCATTGCCAAGGGGACTCATCTTGTCTGCGTAATCAAAGAACTCCTTGAATCCTTTCACCCCGGATCCTGCAGTGGTCCAGGTGGGTGATTGAGAGATGGTGTTCACCCTGACTTTCTTGGACATCCCGTAGTGATAGCCAAAGCTGCGTGCAAAGGATTCCAGCAGGGCCTTTGACTCAGCCATTTCGTTGTAGTCCGGAAATATTCTTTGTGCCGCAATATAGGTGAGGGCCAGAATGGAGCCACCGTCCTGGATGGCATCCATCTTATAGGCGCTTTGCATCAGTTTGTGAAAAGATATGGCCGAAATGTCAAACGTCTTTTGCATAAACTCATAGTTGAGATCTGTATACGGTTTGCCTTTTCTGACGTTCAGGCTCATCCCGATGGAATGCAGCATAAAATCTATTTTGCCTCCAAGCTCTTCCATGGATTTCTGCAATAGATTGTCAAGATCTTCAACCAGGGTGGCATCTGCAGGGATCACAGGGGCGTTTAGCCGGGTTCCCAACTCAAATATCTTCCCAAAGCGCATGGCAACGGGAGCATTGGTGAGTGTGATCCGGGCTCCTTGTTCCACGCATTTTTCAGCCACATGCCAGGCTATGGATTGCTCGTCCAAAGCTCCAAAAATGATTCCTCTCTTGCCTGCTAAAAGTTGGTTTGACATATCAGTATTTTTATAAGTTTCACAATCAGTTTAACGAAATTAGTTCTTTTGCATTATTCAGGGCGGTTTCTGTTGGAGGATCGCCACTGAGCATCTTGGCAATCTCAGAAATTCTCTCCTTTGTGTCCAGTTGCCGGAGTCGGGTCAGGGTGTGGTCACTTGCCGAATCTTTGTACACAAAAAAGTGATGCTGTGCCCGGGATGCTATTTGGGCAGAATGGGTGATGGTAATGACCTGGTGGTGATCGGAGATCTCTCTCAGGATCCGGCCCATTTGCAGGGCGATTTGACCGGATACCCCGCTGTCGATTTCGTCGAAGATCAAGGTCGGCAACATCGTCCTGCTCGCAATGATGGATTTTATGGCCAGGTTCAACCGGGATATTTCCCCTCCTGATGCCTGGTTTTTGATGGGCTTGAGCTCCGATCCCTTGTTCGAGGAGAAAAGGAATTCAATTTTGTCCATTCCGTAGGGACCGGGTCTGTCCTCGGGACTCAGCTTTACCTCAAATCTTGAAAATTCCATGCCCAGCTGTTTCAACAGGGCAATAATTTCCGGCTCCAGCTCCAGGCTCATCTTTCCACGGATCGCAGATATTTCAGAGGCCTGAGTGATAAGTTGTTTTTCGAGTGCAAGATCGTCTTGCTGCAGATTTTTAAGCTCCTGGTTGAATTGATCCATCGATCCGATCCTGCCTGCCAGCTCGTCCCTCAGGTTGATTAATTCGTCAACACCGGCGACCCTGTATTTCTTCAGAAGTTTGCTGAGTTGGTCATGACGGTCTTGCATGGTCTTTAGCCTGTCTGGGTCAAAGTCCATTTTGTCCTTCATCCGCTCCAGCCCGCTGGCCATTTCTTTCAGTTCTTCGCGAATTTCCTGTATCTTTTCGGACGACTCGTCCAGGAAAGGGTCGATCCTTATGTTGCGCAGTAATTGTGTGGATGTGAGCAGTTGATCCAGAATCCCTTTGTCGCCTTCGATCAGATGCTGCAAATTCTGGGTGTTTTGAAGTATGGTCTCGGATTGTGAGGCAATGTTCAATTCTTCCTCGAGGCTTCTGTATTCATTTCCTGAAAGTGACGCAGCGTCCAATTCCTGGAATTGAAAGCGTATAAAATCCTGTTCGGTCTCTGCTTTTCTGATTTGCTCCTCCAGCTCCTGGATTTTTTTAGAGAGGCTTTGCCGGGTCCTGAATGCGTTTTTGTACTCTTCGACTTTGGATCTGATTCCACAATAGTTGTCGAGGAATTCGAATTGTTTTGAATCTTCCAGAAGGTCCAGCTGGTCAAACTGCTGGTGGATCCCGATCAGCAAGGGCGAAATCTGATTCAGGGACTGGACGAGGGCAGGTGAATCATTGATAAAGGTTCTCGATTTTCCTCCCGGCAGTATCTCCCTGCGAAGTATGACCTGGTCAGAGATGGGTTCTTCGAGTATTTTTTCAATTTCATGCCTGAGCGGCCCCAATTCCTCAAAGCTTACCTCTACTATGCATTTTTCTTCGGGATTTCGCAGCACCCGGCCATCGGCACGTGCTCCCAGCACAAACTGCAATGCGCCGATCATGATGGATTTACCGGCACCTGTTTCACCTGTGATGGCGATCAGTCCATCAGGCCATTCGATATCGAGCTGGTCGATGATCACATAATTCCGGATGGACATTTTCTTTAGCATGGAATTTTTATCAGGTCTTGTTCGATCATCTTATTGTTGCTGGATGTTGATTCCCAAGCTGGCGGCCATATTAAGGTCCTGCAAGGCTTTCTCCTCCTGACCCATGGCCCTGAGCGTCCGGCCTCTTTCCAGGTAGGCCTGGCCCAGTTTGGGATTATAACGAAGGGCGGTGTTGAAGTATTCGATGGATTTGGGCAGATTGTTGAGCGCTCTGAGGCAACGTGCGCCCTCATACCAGAGATCAGCATTGCCTGGCTCCAGTTTTAAATAACTGTCAATGTCAGCCAGGGCTCTTGCAAAGTCTCCTTTTACATTGTGTAGTATGGATCTGTTGAGATAGGCCACCTTCCAGTTGGGGTCCAGCCTGATGGCCTGATCCAGGTCGGCAAGCGCTTTGTCGTATTGGCCGGTTTTGGCAAACGCGGCGCCGCGGTTGGTGTAATACTCCGCCGTGTTGGGACTTTTCTGAATGGCCACATTGTAATCCTCAATGGCCTTGTAGTCTTCGTTTCTGTTAAAGTACAACTTCGCACGGCTGTTGAATGTCGCATGACCGGCATTGAGGGAAATGGCCTTGCTGTAATCTTCCAGGGCCTTGTCAAAGAGCTTGAGATCGCGGTAGTAGTTAGCTCTGTTGTTAAAAGGCAGAGGGGTGTTGTCGTAAAATTCGATCACACGGGACCAAAGGGTGCCCGAATCTTTCCAGTATTTGCATTGCCTGTAGCTCAAACCCGCCAATACAAGCAGGTAGCTTGCCGCGATGGCAGGCAATAGTTTGTAGTATCGGGTGTGTATTATGGCTTGCAGGTAATGCCCGCTTACAAAGAACAGGCCCAGATAAGCCACATAGGTAAAGCGGTCAGCCAGATAGCCCTGACCCGCTCCCAGGATCTGGAGCAGAAAGAATACGTTTACAAGGAAAAATGCGAAGCCAAAAACCAGAGGTTTAAGGTTTCTGCGCCAGGCGAGGTACATCAAAAAAAGAATTCCACAGGCAGCCGGCAAGGATAAATAATGCCACAGGGTCAGCTTTTCAGGATAGGGATAAAGCGGCAGGGTCATGTACGGTATGAGCCACTTGATGAGATAGGTTATAAAGCTGTAGGATCCGATGAAAATACGCTGGATTCCGGCATGGGTTTGATTGGCTTCCAGGGAACCTTCCTGCTGCAACATGTAAATTCCCAGCAATCCGAACGCCAGTGATCCAAGAAAGAAAGCCCATTTTTCAATGATAAGTCTTAATTGGAGTGGTCTCCCTTTCCAATAATCAGCAACCAACATGGCCAGTGGCAGACTCACCATTTGAATTTTGGCAAACAATCCAATTGCAAATAGTGAAAAGGCAATAAGCATGGTTTTGAAGCCCGGGCGATCAGGTGCTTTTAAATAGACATAAAAGGCAGGGAGAAAGAATGTAGCAAAGAGTACGTCCTTCCGCTCTGTGATCCAGGCCACAGATTCCACCCTCATTGGGTGAATGCCAAAGAGCAAGGCCGCAAAAGCGGCAAACCAGGGCTTTAGGCCCAGGACTCTGAATATTTTGAAAGAGAAATAGACGCAAATGAGATGCAGGATCAGATTGGTCCAATGCATGACCTTGGGGTTCATGCCTGCAAAATGGTGCTCGACGGCCAAAGTCCAGTTGCTGAGGGGGTTGTAGTTGCCAATGACGGGGGTTGTGAATATTTCCCGGTGCAGGATCTCTTTTTGGTTCTGTATCAATGGGTTCTCGTAAACATTGCGGTCATCATCCCAGTTGACAAATCCATTTTTAAGGGAGGGGGTGAATACCAGAAAGCTTATGACAAGTACTGCCCACAATAACCAGGATGGGCCTTCCGGACTTGTAGCGTCGGATACCGGCTTGCCGGACGAGCTTGCTTTGGTCAATTCCGGCACCTTGTTGGTTTTGTTTTTCTTTCCCATGGGTTGATACCGGCAAAAATAGGCCATTTTGCATTATTTCCTAAGGCCGGTTTGCAAAGGGCGAATCAGATACGGCATTGTCCTTGGTAGCGCAATATGGCTTACCTTTGCGCCATGAAGATATCTGCCGGGCAGCTCGCCGCCATGGTAAGTGGTACTTTGGAAGGGAATCCGGATATTATGTTGGATCGTCCCAGTAAAATAGAGGAAGCAGTTCCGGGTAGTGTCTGCTTTTTGGCTAATCCCAAATATGAACACTATCTGTATGATTCCAAGGCATCTCTGGTGATCGTCCAGGATGATTTTGTCCCACGCATGGATTCACACCCGGCGCTTTTGCGCGTGCCTAATGTGTATCAGACTGTTAGCCAATTACTTGGCATGTTTGAGGAGTCTGGGGGCGGTAGCTCTGAGATCCATGCCTCGGCGGTCATACACGGTCAGGCCAAAATAGCCAAGGGGGTTTCAATAGGAGCTTGTACGGTCGTCGAGGAAGGAGTTGAGATCGGAGAGGATTGCCGGATTGGTGCTCAGGTATATTTGGGAAAGAACGTCAGGCTGGGGCATTCTGTGGTCGTCCACCCCGGGGTAAGAATATACCGGGATTGCGTGATAGGCGATCGCGTAATCCTGCATTCAAATTGTGTCATTGGCAGCGATGGTTTTGGATTTGCCCCGCTTGAAGATGGCAGTTATCGTAAAATCGCCCAAATCGGGAACGTTGTCGTCGAAGACGACGTGGAAATAGGGGCCAATACCTGCATAGATCGGGGGACAATGGGGTCCACGCTGATCGGACAGGGATCAAAATTGGATAACCTCATACAGATTGCCCACAACGTCCAGATTGGCAAACATACAGCCATAGCAGCCCAGGTCGGCATCGCCGGAAGTGCCAGGATCGGTAACAGGTGCATGATTGGGGGACAGGTGGGTATTGCCGGGCACCTGACCATAGCAGACCGGTCGGTCATTCAGGCTCAGAGCGGCATTGCCTCATCTATTGAAGAAGAAGGTAAGAAATGGTACGGGTCTCCGGCCATGGACTATTTTACCTTCCTGAGGGTTTACAACGAATTTAAAAAACTGCCACAGATCACAAAAAAACTACGGGAGCTGGAGGCGGAATGGAAAGAATACAACGACAACCTCAATGAAAATGAACCAAACCACCATCAGTAATGAAGCCACGGTAACAGGAGTTGGACTGCATACCGGCAGGAACGTGCGGATGACCATGAAGCCGGCTCCTGCCAATCATGGTATTGTGTTTGTGAGGACGGATCTGCCGGGTCTTCCCTCTGTAAAGGCGGATGTCTCCAAGGTAGTATCTACAAACAGGGGCACAACCCTCCAGGAAGGCGAGGCCCAGGTATGGACAGTTGAACATACCTTATCCGCATTGGCCGGCATGGGGGTGGATAACCTGATCATCGAGCTGGATGGCCCGGAAATTCCCATTTTGGATGGCAGTGCCAAGGTCTTTGTGGAGATGATCGAGCATGCAGGTGTGCAGCAGTTGGATGCGCCCAGGGAATATTATACAATTACAG
>CAYXKO010000017.1:0-2186 GCA_964465435.1 uncultured Saprospiraceae bacterium
CTTGCTCATGCGGTGATGTACATACATCTGATGTGACAATGATATTGGATAAGAGTAAGGACCAGGAGAGGTACAATTTGACATTAGCCGATGTGATTATTGATATTTTAAAGAATGAGCCACCGAGTTAATCTCGGTTGTTGTAAACAAGTAAAAACAAGGTAAACAAGATGCCATCCCAATTTAATGACCGATTGAATACCAAGCTCAGGCAAGGCGTCGGTGGCATCGTGGATGAGATAAAAAATGAACTCCGGGAACAAGGCCACATGAATACCGGGGAGCTTTACAAGTCTGTGGGGGGTAGTATTTCACAAATACCTGATGGGGCTGTTGTTAACATTGAGATGAATGATTACCATGTGTATGTTGAGAAGGGAGTTCGGGCTGGTAGGATTCGATACAGCGGTGCAAAGGCGAAGGGAGCAAAGCCCAAGGGAGCAAAGCCCAGCCGGCACATACAAGGATTGATCCAATTTTTCAGAAACAGAGGATCTGGCAAGAAGGAAGCTAAGGGAGCAAAGCCCAGTCGGTACATCCAAGGATTGATCGAATTTTTCATAAACAAAGGACTTAGCGAGAATGAAGCGAAAGGAGCTGCATTTGCAACAGCAAAGACTCATGCAAGGGAAGGGATGCCAACGTCTGGGAGTTACCGGTTTTCAAAAAATGGCAGGAGGTTAAAATTTATTGACGAGTCCACAAGAGCATCCGCTCAGATTGATGATCTGGAAAAGGAGATTCAAAATGCATGGGAGGATGAATGCAATGTATTATTAGATGATTTTGAACGCAAAATAAAATGATATGGCAACCAGGACGATAGGATTTAGTTTGAAAGTTTTGGGAACCAATCAGACCTTGGCCCAGATTGAGCAGATAAACAAAAAGCTCGATGAGACACGGGCTAAGATAAAGGCGGTGTCTGCTCCAATAAAATTAAACACTGTTATCGATACGAAAGGGCTTAATGATTTAAACCCAATTATTGACAAGGTATCCAGAGCCAAATTGTCACCGGAGATCAAGAGCCAAATCAAATCACTCCAATCAGAATTACAGAAACTCCAAGCTGAATTAAAGGCTGCTCAATCAGAACTTGCAAAAGTCAAAAGCCCGACATTAAACGGCAATGAAGTAAAGGCGGTCAATGGGCATTTAAAAGAAATGAATGGACATGCAAAGTTGAGTGTGGTAGCCATTGAGCAGATTTCACCGGCTTTAAAAAATATCGGCACTCCTGATGTACTTGCATTGGCTGAAGCATTGGCAAAGGTCCAGCAAAACTTAGATAAGGTAAGAAGCGAAAAACTGACAGTAAAAGCGGATAAAAATATTACAGCTCAAACTCAGGCAAACTTATTGGCTCCGCTGATTGCTCAGGAGAAGGAACTTCAACAACAGCAGCAGCAAGTCACCAAAGAATTGAATCTCCAAACCAAAGCATTCCTCCAACAAGCTCAATCAATCCCAAAGGATAGCATTGTTGCATTGGAGGTTGAGCTATCAAAATTAACAAAACAATACCGAGAACTTGGCAAGGCTGAATTGGAAGGAGCCAAAGGACAAGCTATTCAGACACAATTAGCGGCAGTAACTCAGGAAATATCAGCAAGGGAGCAAGCAGTTGGAAACTTCAGGCGCAATGTTGGCAATTATGCAAATGCAGTCCGTGGGATTATTCCTGAGCTGGAAGGATTACAGAGGGAGGGAATTTTGGCTCAAAAGAATATGGCCGCAATCTTTAAAGCCGATTTGGTGGCCCAAGGAAATAAACTTGAACAGGAGATAAAAGAGCTTGCTGAACAGTTCACCAAATTAGGAACCAGCATCGATACAGCAGGAGAACGGGCCAAGGTCTTAAGCCAGATTGATGACAGGGCAAGGGAGCTGGCATCAGTACGTGGGGCATTGGACCAAACCACGGCAAGTTTTGAAAGACTTGGGGGAAAGTTGCTTACTGTGTCAGATATTGTAACCGGTGGGCTGATTGGTGGGGGAATACTTGCAACAGCCGCAGCATTAAAAACATTCGGAGCCGGGGCTTTTGAGGAGTTCAAACAAGCAGAGACTTCCATTGCCAAAATTAACAGGCAGTTGGTTGTAACTGGCAATTCATCCGGGCAAAGTGCCGAGGGACTTCAAAACATGGCCAAAGAGTTGGAGGTGTTGACAGGTATTGATGG
>CAYXKO010000017.1:2286-9619 GCA_964465435.1 uncultured Saprospiraceae bacterium
TTTAATTCAGTTTTCAATGCGATCAGAGATTTTTCAAATGGTGTTGATATTTTTGATCGGGCAAACCTGACACTTAATCGTGGGGTAAAAACATTTGAAAACACAGTTATAGAGGAGGTCTCAAGCATAAGAAACCTGACCACCGCATTAAAAGATGAGACGATTTCCAGGCAGCAGCGAGATAAGTTAATTGAGGGTCTTGTTGCGAAGTATCCTGGATTAATTGAAAAGTATGAGCTTGAATATGCGAGTATAGAGAGGCTTGACGAAATTCAAAAACAACTCACCGCAACGGTTTATGAGCAAGTTAGGGAAAGGTTAAAGGCCCAGACAAGGGAAGCTCTTGAAATTCAAAAGATTACAAAGTCAACGGAGATTGCAAAAATATTATCCGGTCAATTGTCATTCGGACAGCGATTTGCGGCAGGCTTAGAGGGTTTAACAAAAGACCAGGCGGTTAAAAAATTTGTAGATCAACTTGAGGATGATATTAGGTCCTTGGATTTACAGAGTAAAAAACTGGACGCAACGTTCGCACAACAGGACGAGATATTGTCAAAAGCGTTAGGTCTTCCAAAAACTGCACAATCACTTAATACTGTGAGCAGACTCAACACCCTAATAAGTGCTGTATTCGGGGAAACGGAAAAGATATTGAATGATGCAAAAGCATCCGAAGCGGCCAAAGCTTATGCAAGGGCATTGCAGCGTGAGTTTGTAAGTATTGAGCAGACGATACAGAGGGGAGTCACCGATGAAAACACAAGACAGAATTTGATTAATCAGGCAATTGGAGGTCTTAAAAAACTTCAGGGATTGTCTGCAACTAAAATACAGTTACCGGGATCTGATGATGATTTTGAAAAGACCAAGAAGAATCTTGATGATCAGATAAAATTATTGGAGGAGATACGTAAGAAGGTCAACGAGATTAAGACAGTAAAAGCGCAAGCCGATATTGAAAATGTGTTTGATAAGCAATTGGCAGAGGCAAGGGCAAAAGCGAATGCGGACTTACAGGCATTTGAAAAACAACGGCAGGAAATTCTAAGTAAGAAGGTCCTAAACCAAAATGATAAATTGGCCATTGATGAGATTGCTAAATTATACATCGCTGTTCAGGAAAAACTTCAACAGGATGAGGCAGCAATTGAAGCCAACCGGAAAAAGGTATTGGATGCTGCTAAAAAAGGATTACTGGAGGCAAAGAATGAAGTGTCAAAGATCATCAACTCAATCAATGATACTGAGATCACCATTGAGTTAAAGCAAAGTGAGTTTGAACTTGACCAAGCAAAGCGCAACATTGAGGTTGAGTTTCAAAGCAACATTCAAAGTTTCCGTGACCAATTAAACCAGGGCTCCATTTCCATTGAGGAATTTGATAAAAAAGTTATTGATGCGGAAGCTCAAAAGCTGGAGACTCTTGATAAACTTTATCAAAAAAAGATTGGAGAGATACTTGGTAAGCTCCGGGAAAAGGCTAAACAAGAGCGTATAATTGCCGAGACCGAGAGGGATGCAGTTAAGGCGGTTGTCGTTGAGAAATATGAGGAGGAGTTAAAGAATATTCAGGCAGCTCTTGATAAAGGAGAAGTCACTCCTGACGTTGCATTCGCAAAACGGGTATTAGCGCAACAAAAACTCTATGCAGATTTAGGAAAGGCAGACGTTGACTACAAGAACAAAAAACAGGAGATTGATCAAAACCTGAAGCAAAGCGAGGACACGTTAAGGGATCAGGGGTTGGCAGCGCATGAAGCAACAGAAGCAAGCAAAACAGCAGCATCAAGAGAGGAAGCACAAAAGCGACTTGAATACGAGAAAGAAAGATTACAGGAAATAAAACAGGCATCACTCGACTTTGCATCTGAACTGAGTTCCTCCCTTTTTGAAATTGAGGACAACAGGATAAACAGGCAAGCTGAGAAGCAAAAATCATCAATTGAAAAAGAGTATGACAACCGACTAAAACTTGTTAAAGGAAACTCAGCAGAGGAGGAGAGGATCGAAAGGGAGAAGGACGCAAAAATAACTGAGGTTGACAAAAAAGCAGCAGAACGAAGGAAGAAGTTGGCAATTTTCGAGGCCACTATTCAGACGGCATTGAATGTGATAAAATCATTAGATAAGCCTTACCTTATTCCATTTATCATTGCTGCCGGTGCTTTACAGATTGCGAAAATTAAATCAGCATCATTTGCCAAGGGTAAGTATTTCAATACAAAAGGGCGTGGAGGGTTTACTGGAGCAGGAATCGCACCAGCTGATGAAGCTGGAGAGAGACCAATCGGCACGGCAATCCTACATGAGGATGAATACATCGGGACCAGAAAACAAACACGGAGACACCCTGCTGTTTTTGAAATCCTGGACAAGGACCGGGTCAAGACAAACTCGGGACAACCAAGTACTTTGATCCATGATTTAGCTGAATACATCCAACGTACACGGGCCGCAATTCACTCAATACCAGGCGAATCTTTAAGGCCGGAATACAAACCCATTATTCCAGTGGTACTACCATTTGACAGGAATAGCAAAAAGGAGATAAGATTTTCTGATGAGCAGATCGAAACAATGGCCATGGTTATGGCCGACATAATCGCAGAAAGATCAGGAGCCGCAATATTCAATGGATCGAAGGAGGGTATTTCACAAGCGGCAAAACAAGCAATCCGAGAGGAGTTAACAGCAAAACGAGCAAAAGTATAAAGCAATGGCAATCAATATAGTATCAAGCCCAAAAACATACAGTCCGGCAAATTGGCCAGTGGCTTGGGAATTAGAATTAACCGATTTAGGGACACCACCCACAAGGTTAGATTTGGGATATTATCTGGCTGAGGAAGGAGGGACCAGGATCACAGAGGATGCGAAGTACAAGCCATTTGCAGCTTCGACACCATTCAAAAAGGACTTTTCAGCCGTTGCAAGGGGATTGGTTTACACATCATTTCCAACGGAATCAGCCAGCGCACAAACGGACTCCAATATTTTAAAAAGGGTAAAGCTGAAATACGGGGAGATTTCTTTTAATTCTGACACCTGTGTTTCAGTTAAGACTATCGGATCAGACAGCTCAGTTATCAATGTAATTAATGCCAATGTTCAAGCGGACACACATTCATTGTTCGGAACATCATCGGGGTTCACCGCACCAAGAACCGGACTGATGCTTCACCAAAGGCCAACACACTGGACATTATTACACGGGTCCAAGGATTACATTTGGTTTTTAGGAGCCGGACAAATCGTTCTAAGCTATTGGAACGGGGCCAGCCAATTAGGATCGAATCAAACATTTAATCTCACAGGGGCCAATACAGTAAAATATGTATGTTTGGATTATTCGCTTTATTCAATAACAACAAAGCCAACACATCTGAAGGTATTTTATTCAGATGGAGTGGTTGAGACCACCATACAAGCGGATTATTGTTGTTGTGCTGTGCAGGATGACTACCTCGGAGTTTTGTGGTTGGAGCCATTTGGAGGAAGGTCCATGCTGGCAACCGGTATTCCAATAAATGCAAGTATCGACAGGTCAGGGCGAGAAATCTTTAAGCCAATTGATTACAGCCAAACCCAATTTAAAACAGGTGGGCAATCGATAATGCACTCCAGAGGATTAAAAAAACTGACTTTCAAAACTGAAATTGAGAAATGGGCCGGATACGAAACCATGTTAAACAATTTTATGAGTTCACCCGGCCATCATCTCCAAAAAGGATATGGAGCGAATACCAAGTGGGAGAAGTTTGTGCTTGAACCGGGTTCAGAGGTTATCAGAGAAAAAGACAAGCTGGTGGAGTTTGAGTTCTCAGGTTATGTAAGTGAATTTGTGAACACCCAACAAGAAGATATATGAATTTAGAACAGCGAGAAAAACATTTTAAGTGGTTAGTCTAAAAGTAAGAGATAGTTCACCGGGTAATTCATGGATAAGGCCAGACTGGCTTATCGGTGGGAGTCTTTATTTGGATATTGATTCAGATTTTCAAGTCATACTGAATAAAGAAATCCAAACTTTAACCGACATTAATAAGATTGCAACGGAGACATTGGTGAATACATCCCTTCCGGCAACACAAAAGAACTTGGCAGTTTTGCGGCCATCAATGGATGTTGAGATGATCGACAACACGTATCCTGAAATTGAAGTGGATTTAATTGTCGGCCACCGTGTGTTGAATCAAAACAAGCTCAAAGTATTGGGCTATGAAAAAGAAAATGACCGAATTGAGATTGAGTTAACAGACTCTGAGACATCTTGGCTGACTAAGGTGAAAAATGTTTATTTAGACCAGCTTGATTTTGGAACATTCACCTACTCATTGACTAATCTTGCAGATAATTGGGTGAATAATAACGAATACAACACCGGGGATCCAGGGTATTATTTTGGGTTTTGTTGGTATGGGTACAGAAACGAAAAGAGGACATTGAATGAGAACAACTTCCGGCCATTGGTACATGCATTGGCCCTATTCGAAAAGGGCTTCTGTGAATCTGGTTGGGCTGTTTCTGTTCCAATATTGGAGACCACTACCGGAAGAAAAATTGTACACTACCTCAATAAGAAAGAATTTGCCTCCGATGAGGAGTTGGTGAATAAATCCATATTTAAGGCCGTATCCGAAGGACGAAAGCCAAGGTACGGGCCATCATCACAAGGTCGGCCAATTTTATTTTATTACACCGAACTTTCAAAACGTTCCGGGAATTGGACGACCATAAAGTTTAATATTGAAACGCTTGATGAGGGGAACAATTACGATCCGTTAACAGGGGTATATCAAAGGGCCTGTATTGCCACATTCATAGCGGAGTTGGATGTCAGCATTTTTATTAATTCAAAAGGAACATTTGCCGCTGGGAGTGCCGTGGAATTCAGAATGGTACACGAGTTAAGTGACGGAACGCTTGACATATTGGATTACAGGAGCTTTGACAACTCTCTTGGATCCATTGAGGTAGGTGAAAAAATAACATTCATCCAGGAGAACGTCATGTTGAATCCTGGTGACAAGGTTTATATCCAGTACAATTCTCGTGGTGGGGCTGTTGCATGGAATTATTTAAAGGACTCATCCAGATTTTACAACCAGGATCTTATTAGGATAATACAATCCGGTGATACAATCGATATTGGTAAAAATTTGAGACATGATTCATTCCTTGATTATTTAAAGGGGATGTGTCACATTTTCAATTTTATGATTTACACGGATTGGGCAGATCAAAAGGTATATTTCCTTACACCCTATGATCTTGAATTTTTCGGTGACAATGTTTCTGGTTATTTTAATTCTTCGCTGAATGACTTAAGAAGTAAACAAGTAAGTGATTCAGAGATATACGAACAACTTGAAAAAGTTGCTAAAAATCGCATTTACAGTTTCAAAAAGTCAACAGACGCAAAAATTAAATCCTATAAATGGAATGAATACGAACCATATTCAAGATTTGTTGATAAAGGATACGATAAAAAAGACCCAGAGCAGAATGAGGTTTTTGAAAATCCGTACTTTGAAGCGTCATTCAGTGCTGACACGGAAATCGAGAGCTACGGGGGACTTCTTGAGGCTCCTTGGATGGTGGACAACCTTGAAAATAAGTTGAGCTTTGATATTCAGCCAAGGATATTAATCGCACATGGCAGTAACCACCTGTTTTATGCACATAACGCAGGAGGGACTAATTCATTTAAACATGCAATTGCAAATTGGTACATTGCCGGGGAAATTATCAACAGGTTTCCAGTTGTTTCTCAAAAACAAAATCAGGGAATATCACTATCGGGGACTTACCCAGATTACACACTGACAATACCTGATGAAAAGATTGCATACGGATGGTATGAGGATGATCTCTATGAGCTTATATACAAGAGGTATGACCTTGATTTTAGAGATATACCAACAATGCGGTTAAAGGTTAAATTAAGTACCGAGGATTACTTCAGCGAGTATTTCCGAAAGCGTGCAATGATCCGAAGTGATAACATCCACACAGGGGACTTGATGGGACGCATTATTAAGGTTTCTGGGTACAATCCCTTGAATTCAGATGCAGAAATAACATTTAAACCAGACGTTCATGTGAACGATGAGTGTATCGGGTTCGTTGTTCCCTTGGAGTGTAAGAATTATCCGTACATATCAGTTTCAAAAGTTGGAACTGTTTACACATTTTCTTATGGTGGAGACATTCAAAGTACGATTGATACAGTCACTTGGCAATACAGATATTACGATGTAAAGAACTGGACCAACGGGAATGTGGTGACAACGCCAGTGAGAAATGTTGTTGTAAGAATGAAAATGACATTCTCTGATGGATGCCCACCGATTACGAAGGAATACATCATCAAAATTCAATTGGACCCTCATGTTGTATTGACTAAGGAGGGCAATAAAATTGAAGCCGAGGAAATTGGTACACATGACATTTCCGTGAGTACCACTGAAATCTTTTGGTCAACGGATGGAGTCAATAATTGGCAGCCGTACACATCTGACAAAGTGGACATCGAACACTTTACATCTGATTTTGTGTTTTTCAAAGCAATTGTAACTTATTCAACAGGGGATATAGTGGAGTCCCCAATAAATGCTATAAGGGTCCAACCCTCAGAGGATGACTGCCCAAATCCTGATTTACAAATTCATCCACCAAATGCTACTTATGCGAAGACTGCACAAGGATACACATTAAACAAAACTGGGGAATATAACGGGGAGGGAGCGATTGATCTTATCAGGTTCAGAGAATTGGGGAAAAACCAGGAGTGGGTAACATATGGGAATGAGACTCTGTTAAGCCTGCAAAAGTGTTGGGAATTTCAGAGAGTTATTATCTGGTGTGATGATGGCTGCCCTCCTTATTGTGGGCCATTGATCACCACAGATTGCGGAGGATGCACCCAAAATGCCTCGGTCAATATTGGACAGTCATCTGTTGTATGTACCCACGAACAAAAATGGGAAAATCCGGATGTACCAGCTTCAGCCACTTGGAAGGTGGAGCCTTTGGATGATCAGATATACCACAGGCCAAGGATAAGAACTTGGATAGAACAAAATGATGGAGGAATTACAGAGATCAATGAGAGGGATATTGTTTGGGATCGTTGGAATTTTAGAACTGAGTTTGCATTCACTTGGAATGCTGGGGTGACGATTCAGAACATGGGAATTCACCAAAGTAACGGAGGTGTATTAGGTTCCGGGCATACATTAAACTTGAATGTCACATATACATCAGGGGACACTAATGAACTGCTTACGGATATTATCAGAGGAGCGATCAGTCGAGAATTGGATGAGTT
>CAYXKO010000017.1:9719-18557 GCA_964465435.1 uncultured Saprospiraceae bacterium
TATGATACGCAATTCAAAGTCAGGTTCAGGGTTTCCACAGTGGATTATTTTTTGGACGATTCTGCAAGTGATTTTTATAATCTTGTTGCTTTGGGTTCTGTTCCAATCCTTACGGATACATTAAGCGCAGCGATAACCGACACAGGAAAGAAGTTTTCACTTACAGGATCATTAACCGGGTGTCCTGGGAGCGCAACATTTGTGTGGATGTTTGCCGGCGTCAAGAAGGGCCTTGGGGGAGATATGATAAGCTATGATGATGAGGCAACTGTTTATTTGAAAGCCACCAATGAAATTTTGGTCATAGGGGATTGTAACACAGTAAATTATTGTAATTACGAAAAAAGAGTAATTCTGACAGTATGATGTATGGTGTGGTGAGGGTGGATGTATCCACATTAAAAAAGCGGCTTGTTTCGGTGTGGGAAAATCCTGATGACATTCCTGGGTTGTTGCCAAATGAGGGAATTATGCAAGGGGCCAGTGTGGACAATATCAAGGATTATATTATGTATTACAACACAGTATCTGTATCCAAGCAACAAAAACAAGTAAATACAAGAATAAACAAGGAGGATTTTGCGATGTGGAACTTTGATAAACTACCAGAGAAAGAATATAATAATGTAATTGAGGCCCTTACTGAAAGGAACACAAACCGGCTGTTATTGATACATGATCGGTATGAGTTATCTAAAAATCAATATTGTTGCCTTGGTCCGGATAGGACAGTGGAGATATTTGATGAGTTTGAATTTTTTATGACCCAAAAAGGATTGATTTGAAAAACACGAGTGAGAAGATTAGGACTGATTTTTTAAAGAACCTTGGAATCATGAATCCATGCCCGAAGGATTTTGAGTTTATAGACGCAATTCCGGATAATCAACTTTTGAAGTCAATCGTGGTAAAGGCAAGGATCAATGGAACTGGGCTTAAACTCCTTGCAATAAGGTATGGTATAAAATATCATATCATCAAGGATATTTGGGGCCGCAGAAAGGTAAGCAGCAAAATGCCACATGAAAACCAATGAGATATAGATAAAGAAAATACATCTTTATAAATTTGTACCAATATCCATCACAATAATGGAGGTACAGATAAGCCAAAGTCATCAGGCCGCCTTAGAAAAGGCAATCACATTGCTATACGGCAAACAGTTATGCATTGATCCTGTCATTGGACTTGGCTATCTGTCAAGATTTGCACAGGCTATCGAATCAGGAGACAAGGCCTTTTCCAAAAACAATAAGATTGAATATATCCCTCAAAGCGGTGAAAGAATTGTCACAACAGGCAATTTGGTAACAATGCAGGACAGCCGGGTTGATTCTTTACAAAAAGGAACGATCATAAAGCTTTACCTCAATGATTTCATGGCCGTTGATGGGGATTTGTGTACAATGGGAGTTCAGGAATTAGCTGACAACCTTTTGTATTACCGAGACAATCCGAATGTAAGCGGTGCAATCCTTGAAGTAAACTCAGGTGGCGGTGAAGCAATGGCAGGGCAAATCATGTTCAATGCCATACGTGATTTTAAAAAACCTGTGGTTGCTTACGTTCACAACGCTGGATCTGCTGCTTTTATGGCAATCGCTGGTGTGAAGGAAATTGTGGCATCAGGACCACTTTCAAGGCTTGGCTCGATTGGTGCTTTTATTTCATTGGACAAGAAGTTTATTGAGTTTTATAAATCCAGGTTTGAGGACATTTATTCAGATCTCAGCGATGATAAAAACTCTGCAATAAGAAACTACATCGAGACCGGGGATAAATCTGGAATCAAATCAATGCTCAATGAATCAGTTGAAGCATTCCAAAAACTTGTAACCGACAATAGAGAAATAAAGGAAAAGGACTCCACGCTAAGGGGAGGTATGTTCTCAGCAAAAGAAGCCAAGTCCAGGGGACTTGCTGATATTGTCGGCACGGAAGTATTGGCAATCAAGAGACTAAAAAATTATTTCTAAAATAAATAACACTATGAAAACAGAAATTTTTGAGAAGATAATCACAGGAACCAAGAAGATGCTTGGTCTTGATGAAAAGGCAACAGAGGTAGAAGTTCATGAGGCCATTGTTAATGTAAGTGATGATATAAAGTCTGACCTTATTGTTAGCGTTGCCAACCAAATTGCAAATTTCGCTGCCGAAGAAATCAATCGCAGAGCTGATGAAGTTGTGTCGTTGATCAAAACAGATAGTGAGACAATGATCAATCTGTTAAATGGTGAGATTAAAGAGTTAAAGGCTCAGATCAACGAGCTTAAATCAAATAAAACGGAAGGAGTATCAGCAGAACAACTCAAAACACAGGTTGACGAAATGTATGCAGAATTCGGGAAAGAAATGAATGAGCTAAAGGCACTGCTCAATGCACCTGTGCCTGGAGCCGGAAGTGAGAAAATCATTGAGACCCACAAAACAAAAGTATCAAAATCGCCAATTGTGGCGACATGGGGAAAACTCGCTGTTGAAAATTAAAGAATCCAAATTTTAATAACACCTTAAAAAAGAATAACACCATGACTGTTCAACCCATCAACTTTTCGGAACTCTATGCCCAAGCGCAGAGAGGACCAAATGGACAAGTGTTCGGAGGTAGTGTGATGTTTCCTGCTCGCCAGGCACTCATATTGCTTCAGACTTTACTTGTTTTTAAAGAAGACATTCTGGCTAATGATGCAGGTGCGTACTCCATAGCTGACAACATGGATGGAGGTACGGCTTATTGGGCTGGAATAAATCAAGCAAAGTGGATCACCACTTCACGTCCGGCAGATTGCGCGAGGACTGCAATCACTGATTTTACTGTAACATCGAGTTCGAAAGCTCTTTGCAACAGACATGTATTTTTAAAATTCTGCAAAGATTATCTGACTTCTCAGTTGAATGGTTTGTGGACTGCATTTTGGGGCAAAGGAAACGATGTCAACGACATCCTCGCAACTCCTGAAGGTGCTGCATTTTTCAAAAAATTTGTTGAGCGTGTACTTGCTGACATTGGAAATGATTTTGCTGTGACTTCATGGTGGGGTAATCATCCAATAATCGCAAGCTCATTGACTGCAAATCCATTGGCATTATCTGATGCAACAAAAACAAGGATCACCAACACATTGACAACTTGTGATGGATGGCTCAAACAAGTAGATGCACTCAAAACAGGCTCGTATCCTCATATCAACAATGACATTGATGCTGGTGATTTCTCAGGATACACATACAACGGTGATGCAATCGCTTTGATCAAAGGCTTGGATGCTAAAGCGCATGCAGACTTTGATGAGGCAATGGATGGACTACGTGATGATTTCATGTACCCGATTGTATTTGTAACTAAAGGAATTTTCAATCGCTTAAAAGAGCAGTTGACAGACATCTATAAAGACATTCCATCAGCCATGAACTACGCAATGAATGGACAACTCTCTGGTGAATTGACTCCTGAGTTGGTTGGAAAGGTGAGAAATGATGCTTTATTGTTTGATGGTAAACTTGTTATTCGCAGAAGCGATTGGGACAACGTTGCAAAGAGTGTTGGTTTCTACCACCACAGAGCGTTGATGACAGTCCCTCAGAACTTAGGAGTTGCAATTGACATCCCAAACTCAGGAACATCTTATGATGGAATGGGTTTAGTGATTACCAAATCAATGGAGCCAGATCAGGGGGGAGCGTATTTCCTTGAAACAAATTACAAGCAAGCCACAAACATCTTCTCAGACAAGTACATGGTGAATGTGAGTGCAACAGCAGCAATTTAACCTATTTGAAACACCTTAAAATTTAAATGACATGGCTAATACAATTTTAGACCTTAAACAAGCAGCAGCCGGTGGATGTGATGACAAGGTTGGTGGGCTTAAGAAAATCTGGATCGGAAGATTTGCAGATGTTGCATCAATCACTTGTACGGCTGTTGTTGAATCAATGGTCACAACCGGATACAACGTGAGTGCCATTACATTCTCGGCAACAAATGGACTTTCTGAGTACGAGTTCAGTGATAACAAAACAGCATTCATCAATGAAACTCCTGGAGACCCTGGGTCACCTGTGGACATCCAGGCAAGTCTTGAATTTGAGGGCTTGTCTGCTCAGAAAATCTACTCATTGAATGAGTTGAAGAAAGAGTGTGCATTGATCATTTTTGCCGAATACAAAACTGGAATCATCCGTGTATTTGGAATAGACATCACTGTTCCTGCTTCAAACACCTTTATTCAATGCACTACAGCACTAAGGGCCAAGGTCGGCTCCCAATCAGGAGTTGGAAACAACGACTATGAGAAAGCCACATTGGAACTTGTTGGTCAGGCTAAATACCTGGGGATGACTTCCTCTTTGACACCAACGAATTTGAACGCTTTGAATTTCTCATAATCAACTGACATTCATTACACCACTTAAAAACTACTAAGCAATGTTAGGATATACCGGAGAACACGCAACAAACTCAAACAATATCATCACATGCACATTTGGGCCTAATTCGAGGGCCGTCAACCTGAAGCCGTGGGATGTAACAATTGACGTTGCAACGAATAAACTGTACCCAAACGGAAAGAGAACCATACCGGCAGCATCTCAGGATGACTTTAAAAACATCCTGAGTGCTGTGCCGGAAATGGCTTCACAGATCAGTGAACTAACACCAGACCAGGAAAAAACGGTCAAAGATTCATTGTCAAGAAACTGTTCTTGGTACATGGAACAAAACGGAGTCAAACCAAAGTCAACAGAGGATAAAAAATAACTGATGTGGCCTGTAACTACTGTAATTTTTCACACGATGGTTGTTCAAGATGTAAGTCACCAGGCGCACCGATTGGTGTCATAAACTCTGCATTTAAAAACTTCCGGTTGGCAAACCCAATACCGGAGGAAGTGAGCGACCCGGACGAATTAAGGAAGCTATTTAAGAACAAGAAGTATATTCCGTATGCTGGTTATTCAGAAGATAGTCAGCATACGGTTTTACGTTTTATAGACAACCTTGCAAGTTTATCACCGACACTTGGGGGGGTTATTTCTTCATTGAATTTTGTGTGCTTTGGAGGAAAGACCAACATAAAAAAGAATGTTGATCCGGATTTTGACATCACAAATCCAAACGATGACATTCAGGTTGGGATGGATGTGCCATTTGAACAAAAACAAAAATACCTTGCACATTTAAAGACATTTGATCTTGGCCGTTACGACTGGTCAAGTTTAAAGAGTTTTCTTTTTAGGAGCTTTAAAATAAATGGCAACGCATGGTTGCAAGTTGACATCATGCAGAGCATGGGCCAAAGCAAGGTAAGATTACAGCCACACCAGACAAAAAATATCCTTTACAAAATACCTACACTATTTGAACGTGTTGTTGCAATTTCAAAGAGGTGGGATTCTCAGTATTTAAAAAAGAATCCTCCTGTGGAGGTCCCTGTTTTTCCACAATACGAAGTTTTGAAAGATGGAACAATCAGAACAATGTTCCATGTATTTTCAGGAGATAATGATTTTTATGGAAGGCCCGACTGGTGGCCGTGCGCTCATGATGCGTTCTTGGAAATCAAGAACAAAGAATATCTATTAAAGGCCAGCCACAATAATTTTACAGGTAAGGTGCTAATTGAATTTGAGGGAGAGCCTGGAAACGAAACAGTGACTAATGATCAGGAGGCAATCAAATCAGGATTCAACTCAGCGCAGCATCGGTGGGCTGCAAATTTTACAGATCAGGGAGAAGATCCACAAAGTTTATTAATATCCGAAAGGCCTCACGGATCGAGTGAGGCTTTTGTGCATGAGTTCAATATCAACATGAATGAGAAGTTTTATGAATCGTGCGATAAACTTACAACAGATAAGATCATTTTAGCGAATGCATGGTCACGAAAATTGATTGGCATTGATGAAGGAGGAGGCCTGTCTGCAAATATTTTCATCGATACCCTAAAGACTAAACTTCCTTTGATCGAATACTATCAGGACATTATCGACAATCAGATGCTCAATAAAGCGATCAGTTTTATCAATGAAAAATTAAACATATCGGAGTTTGTGGAATTAGGGATTGAGAGCAAGAATCCATTTGATCATTTGATTGAAATGGTAGATTCTCAAAGTGGTAAACCTCTAAACATTCAGCTCAATGGCGTTAATAACAGCATTTGAAGTACGCAAGTATAGTATTGCAGAGCGTGAGTATTCAATGGAGAAGGTACAACACTCCCTTGAAGTTATTGAGGCTGAATTTATCAGGAATTTTCTTGGTAAAGAGTTTTTTGATTTACTGAAGGCAGATGTTGTTGATTGGTCCACAATTAAGGAGTGGAAGTCAACAACGGTTTACGCTCAAAATCAAAAGGTATTCTGGAATGGAAGTGTGTGGAATAGTAAAGTAAATACAAATAGCCAAGAGCCTGGATTGGAGGCTTCAAATTGGGAAGCTGCAAAGAAATTCAATACATCCGAATACGATAATCTGTGGAAAAAGTATTTGGCGAGTCTTGTCGGAAACAAAATTGTCAAAGACACGGCAATCATGAATACTTATAAGGCAGCAGGCAAGGGTCTTGTTGTTACCACTGAGGATAATTCAAACACCAATGCATTGAGTGCAAAAGAGATTGACATTTGGCACTCTCAGGTATCAAATCTCATTGATATGTTCCAGGATGAGTGTATAAATTACATCAATGAGCAGTATGCAAAATTTCAGACAAACCCTGCCACTGGGTTCGATTACTCAAAAGTGAGTTGGATTAAAGGCAGTGGTGAAAATATAAACAGTGGTAACAAGGTAGGCAGAAGAGTTTTATTCAAATATTGATGGATTTTATAAAAAGCGTAAAGGGTTTTCTTGGAAGGAATCTCATCACAAAAGAGTGGTTGGATGATGAAAAACTAAGTGATGCGAGGATGGATGTTTGTTCTGCTTGTAAACACAATATTGATGGTACGTGCAAAATATGTACATGTATCCTTGAAATAAAAAAGCAAGCAAAGGTGAATATAAATGTATATCACCTTCATTATGAAGAAACACATTGCCCACTTGGGAAGTGGCCAGTAAGAATGGAAGATGGAACAATTGGAGGCAATGACAAGGATATTGCAAACCATTACAGGCAAATTAATGGTAAGGGATTATTGAAATAAGAGGGAGTGTAAATAGGTAGTTTTTTCAGGAGCTTGGTATTGCCCGGCTCCTGTTTTAAAAGCAAAAAATTAATTGTGTTAAAATAAAACAGTGAAGGGAATAAGAATAATCATCGGTGTGTGTTTGATGATGGCATCATACAGGGCAAATGCTCAATATATTATTAATGATGCATTTAAAAAAATTACTCTTGAACTTGTAAATATCTCCAGCTCTGGAAATATTGGAACGGCTGATGAGACTGTGGATCATTTTTCATCATTTGTGATTTATCAAACAACTCCAAACATAACATTGAGTCTTCCGGCTCCAACCGATACAACCTGGGGTGATGATGTAACCGTCCGAAATATTGGAACAACTCCATTTTGGATGTACGGAGTTCGCGTTCCGATTGATTCATTTGAAATTCATTTGACCTGGAAACGTGGATCATGGAGACCGGTGGGAGGATATGCAACACAAGCCAGTGCAGGAGGAGGAGGGGACCCATGTAATTGTTGTGATTCGTTGCAGTTTTTTCCAAACGATACAGCAGCTCACAACCAGGGGTGGTTTAATAAAGGGGACTATTATAAACTCTCACCAGACAACTCATACGGGTGGGCGTGGGGTGTTGTCCGGCAAATTATCCAGGATGTAGGATTTCAGATAGACCCTCTTGATGGATTGATCGTTGGCATTGATTCAAAGATTGGATTCAGTGGCAGAGATCCACGGTGTAAATTTTTACCACCAGATAATGAGCTGGATTATTTCGATAATGACGAGGCCGCAAAATTATCCGGACTTATTATATATGACTACTATTTACTGAGTGCATCCAATTCTTACGGGATGTACAAGGGGACCCTTAAACAGATTGTTCAACCATGAAAAAACTATTTTTAGCAACACTCTTAATTATTTGCTCGCTCGGTTTTGTAAACGCACAAGTCAAGGGGACAGGAATAATTTACACAAATGGAACTCCAACAATGGCCGTGGATGTAAATTATTACGCAGAGGTAGCAATCGACACAACAACTGGACAGTGGTGGGAATATCAAAGAGACTCATCAGGAGGTATTTGGGTACAAGCAGGATTTAGATTGCAAGAAACTGGAACATCAGGAACTCCGGCCTACGACCCGACTGACAAACAGAGTTATTTCGTTATAAACACGGATTTCCAGATCTATTTTTGGTCAGGAGGGGTTTGGAACTTGGTATCAGGTGGTGGTGGCGGTGCTGACACACAGGATTTGAGTATTACAGCCGGGAAGGGGACCATCCGATTGGTTGACGGTGGTAGCGTAGTATTGAATGACAGTTCTACCACGAACGAAATTCAAACAATCGACACCTTTTCAATTTCAGGGAACACGATTTCAGCATCGTTATCAAGTGATAGCCAAGCGGCAAAAACCATTGGGGTTGTCACTTCAAACACACTCACCTATTCAAGTGATACACTTAAGAGTTCTGTCAATGGAATAAATTCAAATGGTATTTATCTTCCAAATATTGCTGACACGGATGATCAAAAAATCGACACATTCAGCATTGTTTCAAATGCATTAAGGCTGAGTTTGGAAGACGATGCAGAAGCATTTAAGAGCATTGATTTAACACCTTATCTCGACAACACAGATGCGCAGTATTTGGACACAGCTTCATTCTCGAATGACACATTAACA
>CAYXKO010000018.1:0-18175 GCA_964465435.1 uncultured Saprospiraceae bacterium
GTCATCAGTTTGTGCCGGTATCCCTTGGTGGTGAAATACTGCACCGAGGGGTCCAGGTTGAAGCGCAGTTTCTTGGAATTCGAATAGGACGTGCTGTCTCCCACATAGGAAGCCTCGCCATCCCAGTAGAAAAAACTGCCCGAATGTCCAGCATTCAGGTTGATTCCAAGTCCCGCAATGACTCTGTCGGAGAGGTGCTGGGTCAGGATGCCGTTGATGCGGGTGTTTTCTGAATTATTGCCTTTGTTGTAGCCGGTCTTGTTGCCGTAATACGCGCCCAGGGTGACATCCGTTTTGCGGTATCGCTTCCGGTGAACCAGAGTGGTGATCAGTTCGCCGGGTACCACCTCGTTGCCCTTGCCCCACCATTGGTTGTCCAGCGCAGGCTTCAGGAACATTCTGGGGATCAGGCTGATCGCTGTGTAGGGTTCGGTGCCCGGTTTGATGTTGCGGAAATGGATGACGCCGTTCATGGCCGCGGATCCATACAGGGCAGAGCCCGCTCCTTTCAGGACCTCGATCTGTCCGACGTTTTCGAGGGGTAGGTCATCCCAGTTGGGAAATCCCGCATCGGGCTGGAGGATGGGCAGGTCGTCCATCACGAGCATGACCCGGCTGCCGGCGCCATAGCTGTAGCCGGAGCCTCCCCGGATATTGGCCTGTCCGTCCAGGATCTGTACGCCCGGGATCCTGTCCAGGACCTGCTGGGCAGATGTGGAATTGAGTTTTTCGGGATATTCGGGGCGTATGATGTCCATGGATACGGAGGATTCTGCCAGTGGTTTTTCCGTGCGGGAAGCACTGATCACCAGTGTTTGCAGCAGGTAGTTGGCCTCCTGCAAACTAAAGTTGCGGATCAGAGAGGATTCAGCCCCGGACTCAATTTCAAAGACCTGTTCTTCGTAGCCCGTGTAAAAGACGCGGATCCGCAGCCTTCCGGCCTGAGGCAAGGCAAGGCGATAATTTCCATCCGCATCGCTCAGTGCGGACAGGAGGGGTTGGCTGTCCTGAAGGCTGACGATTGCACCCACCAGGGCTTCTCCCGTGCGTGCATCCGTGATCCTGCCGCTGAGCAGGCTTTGGGCATGAAGGGTAACCGTAGCTGATAAAGTCCATAGGATCAGCAGGAATCCGAGCGCTTTTTTCAATTGCATATTTTCGATTGTCATTATCTTGGCCTTTGAAACCAACCCAATTATGAAACAATTATACTGCTTTTTATCGCTTTTCTTAATTTTTGCAAATTCCTACGGACAGGCCTGCCTGCCGGACAGCACGATCCGCGACTCTGCGGTAGGGGTCTATCCCAAGCCTGTGACCCCGGCCAATCCCAATGGAGGGATCACCACGCCTGCCTGCATCAACAAACCCTTCAGCTTTAACCTGACCGTCAAAATATCCGATACGGTTTCCGTGCCCGGCGTCCCCTTTCCGGTCAATCTGAACAGTGCCAAAATTGCCACAACAGGGGCCATCAAAGGTCTTCCGGAGGGTATCAGCTATGCCTGTAATCCGCCGGATTGCACCTTCCCCAAAAATTCCATCGGATGCCTGATCCTGCAAGGCACCCCCACAGCCGCCAATGCGCCCGGCATCTACAAACCGGTCATCACGATCACCTTGTCCACTTTGTTTGGCAACATCGAACTGGCCTATCCCGGCGAGTTTTTTCCGGGAGAGTATTTGCTCACCCTGCTGGATGAAACCTGCGCTGTTTCCACTGAGAATTATGGTCGGGAGTCGGATACCTGGTATCCCACCATCAGCAAGGGATGGGTGTATGCCAAAAATCCGGAGATCAGAGACCTGGCGGTGTACGACGCCATGGGCCGCGTATGGATGTCCCGCGTAAACACCACAGGCGGGCTTTTTGAATTTTCCGCCGAAATGCCGGACGGACTCTACCTGCTCCGTTGGAAGGATGCCTCAGGCAGGGCCAACAGCCAAAAACTGATCCTCGAGAGAAAGTGATCAGGGCAGGATTAGCATCGGCCTAAAACAGCTTTGAAATCAGGTCCGGGCAGCTGCCGGATAATGGTCCAGAGATCGTCGTCCGGTTTTGATTTGTGGGACAGGGTTTGCAAAGGCTTTTTGGGAATCTCTTTTCCTGAAAGGATGTACAAAGATCAGGAGCAATGAATATTTCTCAACATCTGGCGAAACACCTCCGGGATATCCATTTCGGAGGCAACTGGACCACATCCAATCTGAGGGATGCCTTGACAGGTCTGAGCTGGCAACTGGCGGTAAAACAGGTTTATGGTCTGAATTCCATCGCGACCCTGAGCTTTCATGCGTCCTACTACGTGGCCGTTTTGCTGAAAGTCCTTAAGGGAGGTCCGTTGGATGCCAGGGACGAATACAGTTTTCACCTTCCGGCCATCCAATGCCAGGAAGACTGGGACAGCCTTCTGGATCAGATCTGGCTGGATGCGGAAGCAGCGGCCGGTTTGCTTGAGCAATTGCAAGACGCCCGTTTGACGGAGGATTTTACGGATCCCAAATACGGTTCCTGGTTCAGGAATATAGCAGGCATCATAGAGCACATGCACTACCACCTGGGACAGATCGTAGTGATCCGAAAAATTCTGGAACGGACCAATGATGATAGCATGTAGTATTATGAACCGTATGGGACAAGGAAAAACTACCGTATGAAGATCCTGGCTTATTCAACTCAATTTTGCATTTGTGGCAATACAGATTATTATAAGATTACTTTTTTTTGGCAGTTTGTTCCAAATAGAGGGAATTGGATTGAATGTTTTGAAGATGTGCCCAATCAATGCTATAACCTAGAAATCGGATTTCAAGTTGATTATTTTTGTTGTTGTCAACCCGGTCAATAGTATGAAATGGAATATTTTGATTTTTTTTAGTTTATTGTGTTTTTACTCTCCAGCCCAGTCAGCTTGGAAAAGGGTGGATTCAAAACCTTATTTTTTTACGGATGCCATCCATATTGATCAGAAAGGCAATTTCTTCATGGGGATCAGGGGAAGATTTAATGTATTGTGGTCTTCTGATCAGGGGGAGAACTGGGTTGATGTGACCAGTGAACAAGATTTGTATCGGGACCAGAAGGCCTTCTTCGAACTGGAGCCCGGATCGGTATATTATTCAAACGCCGAGTCCACTGCCAAATTTTCGAAATGGGACGGATCACGTTTTCGGGCATTTGATGATCATAAATTTCGAGGAGAATATAACAATCTCATTTTTAGTAAGGATGGTAGTTTTTTTCTCAAAAATTCAAGAGTTCTTTACAAGCTCCGTCCCGACATGTCGTTTGATTCCACTTTGAAAATCGCAGAATTTAAGGATTTGATCCTTAGAGATTTTTTTTATAACGATAGTTCCAACTTTTTGATTACAAGCACAACGGATCCTGGTAGTTCCAATAGGAATTCCATCTATAAACTTAATGTGGTAACAGGTGATACCCTCCTTTTAGCACAATGGCCTATCGTATTGGGAAAAAGCAATGTACACATAACCGAAGCAGGCCAAATTCTGGTCGCTTCATTTGAAGAAGGGTTGCTTTTTTCAGAGCCAAGCAACCCCTCAAGATTCTCGAAAGTTAAATTGGATTCTCTTACAGAAGTCTTTAGTGTATTGAGAATTGGAAAAACCTCACAAGGACATTTGTTTGTAATTACAAGCAATGGTTTGTACATCAATTATGGTCCGGGGATAAATCAATGGACCAGGTGCCATAATATAAGTCATAGCTTGCCATTAGAAGGGGGTATGTTGGTTCACGATAGTTTGACAGCATTGACTTTTGAGACCGAAGATTGTTTGCGAAGAAATTGTCTCTATTTCAATTCTCGTAATAAGTTCTGGACCAAAGTTGAAGTTAAAAATGCTGTACATTCTTTTGCGAATCTTTGTATGAGTGGGGCCGGAGTGATGTATGGTAAGATGGACTGCCACAGTTATCAGAGTATTGATACGGGTAAAACATGGTCGGTTTTATTTGTTCATGGATATCCTGTGGATTTTTTAACCATCAATCATTTTGGGCAGGCGGTTGCCTTATCCGATGCCAAGTTTCATGTGTTCCTTGAAGAAAAAAAGGAATGGATAAGCTCATCAACAACTTTGGCATCGAATACCCGGATTTGGTGGATGAATTTTTATAGAGTAGGTACTCATCTTTTTTTGGAAGGATTTGACCAAATTACAGCGACGGTCAAAAAACATTACAGACTTCACTCTGAAGATGGAGGATTTACTTGGAGGACAACCACAGCTTTTAATCTACAAGGTGGATTTACACAAGGATTGCATGACATCAAAGTTGCTGATTCGACAGAATGGCTGGGCTATCATATCATAAAGGATTCAGTTATGGTGAGCTATGATAAGGGCATAGTATGGCAATCCAGTATCATATTTAGTCAATTCCGATTAATTGGATCAATATTCAAATTACAAGACGGTAGTTATTTGATTAATGGGGCCTATAACAGAAATCCGGGATTGTATCACATAAGTAAAACCGGAGTAATTTTAAAGGAACTGAGTGATTTTCGAAAATTAATAAATATACAATACTTTCCACCGGATGATTTGGTGGCTTACGATTATTTTAATCCAGGTTTTGTATTCAGCAATGACTTCGGTGAAAGCATATATGAAATCAACCAGGGTTTACCCGATAAGCATCCGGATAAAATCAGTTACCAGGATCTTTTATATCACAAAGGAGATTTTTATTACTCCAATAATAATGATGGCATCTACATTTTGAAAAATCCTTTTGGAATAACCGATGTCAAGAATATAATTCCAGCAGTTGAAAATCTTGGTCATGTCTACCAACATGGGAAAAGAATTTTTATCGAGGGCAACCTTGAACAATATGAGGGTATGCGCTACAGAATAATCAATAGTATGGGAGTAATCATTGCAGGTGGATTGATTGTTGAGGGTTTGATTTCATATGATATGAATCAATTTCCTGCAGGAGTTTATTTGGTGTCCATTTTTACGGATAGAGTGATGCAAACCAATAAACTTATGATAGAATAGACACTTCTAATAGGTAGAATATTTTTATGCTAATCTTGTCGAACCGTGTAATACCATTACAAGAGAATACTTCTTTTAGTGATCACAACAAATGAATTATTTGATTCTAAAATTACACCCATTTCATTTCACTCCTTCAACTCCAACCGGTAGCCAATGCCATGAACGGCGTTGATGCGGATCGACGGGTCGGCAGATAATTTTTTTCTTAACCTTGACACAAACACATCCAGACTTCTGCCCACCATCACGCCTTCGTCTTCCCAGATCTCTTTGAGGATCAGCTCGCGATCCAGAAGCTGATGAGGCCTCAATGCAAAAAAATACAACAGTTTTGCTTCCCGGAAACTTAGTTTGATGGATTGATTCTGATACAGAACAATCTGACTCCTGGGATAAAATGTAGAACTGCCCAACCTAATAGAATCCTCTGCTTTCGATGACTCAGTCTTGTATGTAAGGATTTGCTTCTTTCGTTTGAGCCAATAGACTCCGAGGCCCGACAGCAATAAAAAAGAAAGTGCCATGATGTATACGGGTTTTAATAACCAGTTTTCCAAAACCGGAACATTAAAGTTTACCCGGATGTAGCGGCATTCTTTGGTCAATTCCCTTCCCGCACAGGGCGTGGTACCCTGGTTCAGAAAGTCAAATTGGTGATATCCCAGATCGATCTGATCGTTGTCGCATCTTCTGACCTGTACCGAATAGGATTCCCGGATCTGAAAAAGATCCAGGGAGTTCTGAAGCAGGGAAGGCAAGGAGTCGTAACTGAAACCGGAATTCAGGTGGATCTCCCAATGGTCTTCTTCTGTATTGCGTTTGATCTCAATCCTGCTGCTGCTGTCCCCGGATATTCTCAGCAATTTGTCAGCGGCTCTTCTCAGGGCAAGCTGGATGTTTTCTTCCCGGTCCGCGTTTGTGCCGGCTGCAGACTCCTGTCCGGACATCATCAACACAATTGCCAGCAGGCAAAAACGCAAATCCCAAAAATCAGGGAAGAGATCTTTTTTATGGATCAAGAGCTTTTTAATTTAACATCCAAAAGTAGGAATAATGAATAAACTTTGGCCGATCACCTTGATTTTAAACGTTTGACTCATGCCTTTGGGCAGTTCAATTTTTTCCCAGGTTTTGCCCTGGTCCGCAGAACGCGAAAGTCCTTGCTTATGGCTCAGGAAGAGATATTTCCCCAGGACAGAAAGGTCATTTATTCCCGTCTCCCCGGAAATTTGAAAGTCTGCTTTTTGCCAATTCAGTCCTCCATCCTCAGAGACCAGAAACAGATCCCGCTCCATCCAGTCAAACATCTCTTTTTGTTTTCGGGGCTTTTGGATATGGGCCAGGATCTTGTCTTCGGATAATTGAAACAGCCTGGTCCCTGAAGTGAATTCCCGGATTTGCGTCCAGGTATTGCCCTGATCGGTGGATCGGTAAATGCCCTGGTCGCCGCTGGCCAGGATGGCCTCAGGGGTTTTGATCAGGGAGTGAATGATTTCCTTTTCCATGACCCGGGACCATTGCTTGCCTGCATCCGGGCTTCTGTAGATACCGGTCTCGGTGCCGACCAGGATGATATCAGGATCGCAGCCAACGAGCGCGCGAACGGATTTGTCTTTTAAATTTTGATGCAGGGGAATCCAAATGCCGGCAGCGCTCATTTTCTGATACAGACCCTCCGTGTATTTGCTGGCGTATAATCCCTTCTGTGTATGGTAAAAGCGGGTATTGGTCTCCTGCATCAGAAGTTCTTTTTTCCAGTCGGAGTGGGCGACCCCGGCAGAAGTGTGAAAAATGCCCAGTTCGGAACCGGCATATAACTCGCCATCAAAGAAGGCCAGGTCCGAGGCAACAAAATCGGTAGGGAGTCCCTTGCCAAAACCGGTCCAGCTTTGACCGCCATCCTTGGATTGATACACAGGACCGGATGGGATAGCCTCCGTATTTTTTTCGGGCACCGGGTGCACAGGTTGACAGGACAGGATCAAAGTCTGGATAAGCACTGAAATAAGTACAAACATCATGTGGTGGATTTAAAAATGATTAATGGCCCAAAACTATGTCGCAGTATGTTTTACCGGGTCCACGGCCTTGTAAAACTATGTAACCGAATTGTAAAATTTGCCTGTATCAATGGCTGAAATCAGACTAATCAAGGAGTTACGCATTAGACCCTGCTCCGCAGACGGATCACCGGACAGATCATTTCTTCCAGCGAGATGCCGCCATGCTGAAAGGTGTTTTTGTAATAATTGAGGAAATGACCGTAGTTGTTGGGATACAGGAAGAAGGTCTTTTCCTTGGCGAAAATGAAGGTGGAGGACAGGTTGGGTCGGGGCAAGCCTACCTGCTGGGGATCCTTGATCTCCAGCACATCCCTTTTTTCGTAGCTCAGGTTTTTGCCCACCTTGTAGCGCAGGTTGGCGGTGGTCTCCTTGTCGCCGATCACCTTGCTGGGATCCTGTACGCGGATGGTGCCATGGTCTGTCGTGATGACCAGCTGCACCGGAGAATCCGCCAGTTTCTGAAGGGTGGCCCACAGGGGTGAGTGCAGAAACCAGCTGCGGGTCAGCGAGCGGTAGGCCATCTCGTCGGAGGCTAGCTCCTTGAGCACTTCCATCTCGGTCCGTGCGTGGGACAGCATGTCGATGAAATTATACACGATCGCAGTAAAGTCGTTCTGCAGGATGTTGTGGGATTGGTCCAGCAGTTGCTTGCCCTTGGCCGCATTGCTGACCTTGATGTACTCGTGCCGGATCTCCCTGCGGATGTATCTTTTGATCTGTGAGGCCAGCAGGTCGGGTTCTTTCATGTTTTTACCGCCTTCCTCATTGTCGTTGAGCCACCAGTCCGGATACTGCTTTTCGATATCAGACGGGAGCATGCCCGCAAAGATGGCGTTGCGGCTGTATTGGGTGGTGGTGGGCAGGATGCTGTAGAAGTAGTCCTCTTCCTCGATCTTGAATTTCTCGGTGATGATGGGCTCGATGACCTTCCATTGGTCAAACCGAAGGTTGTCCAGCAAAATGAATACGGTGGGTACGTCCTCCTTGAGCTGCTTGAACACCTTTTCCAGCATCAGCTGGTGGGAGAGGATCGGGGCGTTGGCCGGTGTCTTAAACCAGGAAGCATAATGGTTGACGATAAACTTGGAAAATTCCACGTTGGCCTCCTGTTTTTGCTGGTTGAGGATGTCCTGAATGTGGGGATCCGTGCCCTGGTCCATCTTGAGTTCCCAGTGGATGAGCCTTTTGTAGATGTCCACCCAGCCCTTGTAATCCGGCCGGTCGGAAATGTCCATGAACAGCTGGCGAAAGGCGATCTGGTAGTCCAGGGTATTTTTTTCTGAGACCAGCCTCTTGTTGTCGATCAGTTTCTTGATGGTGAGAAGCAGCTGATTGGGGTTGACGGGCTTGATCAGGTAATCTGCGATCTGGCTGCCGATGGCCTCTTCCATGATGTTTTCCGCCTCGTTCTTGGTGACCATCACCACGGGCATGTGGTATCCCTTTGCCTTGATGGCCGCCAGGGTCTCCAGTCCGGATTTGCCGGGCATGGATTCATCCAGAAACACGACATCGTAGCCGGGATCGTCCTCGAGGATGTCCAGCACGTCGTGTCCGTTGGTGACCGCCTTGATGGCATAACCCTTTTTCTCCAGGAAAAACACCTGGGGCTTGAGGTGTTCCATTTCATCGTCCGCCCAGAGAATTTTTATTTTTTCGTTGCTCATTTTATTCCTTCAGTTTGTGATCAGCTTTTTCCGGTCCAAGAAAGATACGCCCGGAAAATCAGACCAGGTTTGAAAATTTATCCCTAATTATGCCTTGGAATCCGCTGGCCGTCTAACAAAAAAGCCGGTCATCGGTTTAATTACCGGCAAACAGCATTCTCTTGGCCTTTGTAAAGATATTCAACGATCCCGTCTACGGGTTTATTACCGTACCCTCCGGAATTCTGCTGGAGCTCATCGAGCATCCCTTCCTGCAGCGCCTGCAACGCATCAAGCAGTTGGGTTTGTCCCACTACGTGTATCCTGGAGCCGTGCATTCGCGATTTCACCACGCCCTCGGCGCATACCATCTGATGACCCTGGCGCTCAACCAGCTCCGGCTCAAGGGGGTGAGCATTTCCGAGGAAGAGTATACTGCCGCACAGGTAGCCATTTTGTTGCACGACATCGGGCATGGGCCCTTCTCCCACGTGCTGGAGCATACCATCCTGTCCGTGCCCCATGAGGAGATCACGGCTCTGATGATGGACCGCCTCAACAGGGAATTTGACAACCGGCTCGAACTGGCCATCCGCATCTTTAAAAACCAATACGACCGCCCGTTTTTGCACCAGCTCATCAGCAGCCAGCTGGACACCGACCGCCTGGACTATCTCACCCGCGACAGTTTTTTTACGGGGGTGGCTGAAGGCGTGATCGGGTACGACCGCCTCATCCTCATGATGAATGTGAGCGACAACCGGCTGGTCCTGGAAGAAAAGGCGGTCTATTCCATCGAGAAATTCCTGACCTCCCGCAAGATCATGTACCTCCAGGTCTACATGCACAAGACGGCGATCGCCGCCGAATACATGCTCAACCTGTTTTTGAGCCGCTTTAAGGCCCTGAATCAAAGGTCCTGGGCCAGCAGCTCCCTGTCCTACTTCATGGAATCCGAGGTCTCTGCGGGATCCGATCCGGACGAATTTTTGCCTTATTTTGCCCGCATCGACGACGTGGACATCTGGTCTTTGCTCAAGGAGGCCATTCACTGCGAAGACCCGGTCCTGCGCTTTCTGGCGGGAGGGCTGATAGACCGCAGGTTGTTTCGCATCCGCATGAGGGACGCCGACTTTGGAGAAGAGCTCAGGGATCTGCCTCCTGCAGACAGGGGTCTTTCCGCTCAGGATTGGGCTGCGCTCCGGTCGCCCGGGATCCATCATTTTGAGATCACGCCGTATGAGCAGGGGGAACCCGAGATCTGGATCCGCCGCAAATCAGGGGAGCTGTTCCCCTTTTCGAGCCTCAGGGATATGGACCATCTGAAAAACCGGGTCAGCCGTTTCTACAGGGTGGATCCCCGGTAGGATCAATCTTTTGATCTCCAATATTCCAAAGCTTTCTACATTTGGAAGCTAAAATCGAAATCATGCAATTGAAAGATACTGTCGTACAGGGACTCCTGGCACGCGAACTCCAAAGACAGCGACAGGGCATTGAACTGATCGCATCGGAAAACTTTGCCAGCGCCGAGGTCATCCGCGCCATGGGGACCTGGCTGACCAACAAATATGCGGAGGGCTATCCCGGCAAGCGCTATTACGGTGGATGCGAGGTGATCGACGAGGTGGAGAACCTGGCCAAGGAAAGGCTCTGTCAGCTCTTTGGCGCAGAATACGCCAACGTGCAGCCTCATTCCGGTGCACAGGCAAACGCCTCTGTGCAAATCGCCCTGCTGAATCCGGGGGATACCATCATGGGGCTCAACCTGGCCCACGGCGGACACCTTTCTCATGGATCGCCCGTAAACATGAGCGGCAAATACTATAAAGTCGTTTCCTATGGGGTGGACGAGGAGACCGGGCTGATCCGCATGGATGAGGTGAGCAGGCTGGCCCTGGAGCACAGGCCCAAGCTGATCATTTGCGGCGCCTCAGCCTACAGCCGCGACTGGGATTATGCAGCCTTTCGCCGGATCGCCGACGAAGTGGGGGCCGTTCTGATGGCGGACATCGCCCATCCTGCAGGACTGATCGCCAAGGGACTGCTCAACAATCCGCTTCCCCACTGCCACATCATCACCTCCACGACGCACAAGACCCTGCGGGGGCCGCGTGGCGGCATCATCATGATGGGCAAGGACCATCCCAACATCATCGGCAAAGTGGACAAGAAGGGCAAGGCGCTGCCCATGTCCGGCATTCTCAACAGTGGGGTGTTTCCGGGCATGCAGGGAGGTCCGCTCGAGCACATCATTGCCGCCAAGGCCGTTGCCTTCGGAGAGGCCCTCGGCGATGACTTCAGGACCTATGGCCGGCAGGTGATCTCCAATGCCAGGGCTTTTGCAAAGGCCTTTCAGGACCTGGGATACCACATCATCTCCGGCGGAACGGACAACCATATGTTCCTGCTCGACCTTCGCAACAAAAACATCACCGGCAAGGAAGCCGAAGAACTGCTCATCCGGGCAGACATCACCACCAACAAGAACATGATCCCCTTCGACCCGCAGCCGCCCATGACCACCTCCGGCATACGCCTTGGAACCGCGGCGATGACCTCCCGCGGATTCGGGGAAGGCGATTTTGTACAGGTGGCCCAATGGATGGACGAGCTCATCACGCGCAGAGAAGAGGACGCTTTTGTGAAATCGCTGTGTGAGAAAGTCAATGCCCACATGCAGGCGTTTCCATTGTATCCAGACATCTGAGCTGTAAGCTAATCTGATTTTTTGTTTAAGGATTAACCCGGCATCCTTGTGCACCAGGATGTCTGTTTGGTTTGCCATTTTCGGTATGATGTTTTCAATAGTTTGCATCATTGTTTCAAATGGTATGTAATTTCAATACCAAGCTTAGTTATTTTGTAATGATTGAGGAAAATCAATACTCTTGTTGACAGGAAATAACTTTATCTAATAATTTTCTTCATTAGTTTGCCTTCTAAATATTTTAGAAGATGAATGACTTTACAATTGTTGGCAAGTATTTATTATTGGGATTTTTGCTTGCTTTGATAGTTCATTTGAACCCCTTCACCGGCTGCAACAAGGAAGATGTCGGTCCGGAATATCCAGATACGGGTCTGGATTTGGCCAGGGCCGAAGCGGACGCCGAAAAACTGGAAAAGGCCTTTTATGATGGAGATTACAAAACCATCTACGAAATGATGACCGATCAGGCATTTGAGCGGTCTGCTGAAGATATTGCTCTATCCAATCCGGAACTGATCAGGCAGTTTGCCATTGACTTTGACAAAAGGAAGATCGTCGGCTACGGCGACGAGTTCATTGAATTTTCATTTGACCTGGAAGGCACTCCCTATACCGTGGATTTTGCCTTGCAGGAGGATGGCAGCTTTAAATTGATCAGGCTATGAGAAAGAGAGGAGGTATTTTTAAGCTGGCATATTTTTTCTGTGGGATGTTGTTTTATGTGATGTTGTCGTTCCTGCTTTCATCCTATAACAATCGCCCCATGCACGAGTTTATCAACGAAAGGATAGCCGGGGATTTCTTAAAGCAAATGAATAAATATCCTGAGCTAAAGGACTACGCGATCAGCGCTTCAGATAAAATTCATGGGATTGGGGTTACCGTCCCTGGACAAAGGGATATCACCGAAGGCGATTTGGGTTTTACTTTTACAGAATGGCTGAGGCACGGTGGATATTCAGCGGATGAGCCGGAGGCCCTGATGGCCCTGAGGCATTTTTATGATCCCAAGGGCCTGGATGGCGATAAAAAACACCTTACTGACATTCCTTTGGGATTGGGTATTGCCAATCCGGAAATTGATCTCGTAGAATGGGCCCTGGAAGATCATGGAGAGATCACAAAGGGTATGTCCGGAGTGAATCCTCTTTCTCAAAAATACTCCTGGATGGATGGCAAAAACAGCTTTGTTGCAGCCATGAGTGAAAAAGACAAACCCACGAGAGAGAAACTCATGGCGCATGCCTGGAGGTCCCTGAGCGAAACCCTGCACGCACTTGCCGATATGGCCTGTCCGGTCCATGTACGCAACGATGGCCATCCTCCCGGCGATTCCGATCCGTATGAGAATGGCATTACCCTGGCGGCCCAGATCCCGGCCAACCTCAGTTTGCACTGGGACAGGACTTTGGTGGACAGTGTAAAGGGCCAGAAGAGCATACGGGGCATGTTTCACGAACTGGCACGTTACACCAACGAAAATTTCTTTACCAATCAGACTGTGCATGGGATGGGTGTTGATACGATCATGCCCTCTTTGAGACCTGGTAAGCCCTATACTCTTCCCTATGCCAGCGCCAGTGGAACAGATTGGAAATACGTGGAAGACGAATATACTTTCTACCGGAAAATTGGAGACAATTGGGTAAAAATGTGCAAGGACCGGTATTATTTTGCCACCATTGTTCCTACCTGGAGAAGGACCCCCAAGGCCTACGTGGATCTGGATGTTGCCGGGTCTCAGTCAAAGGTTCTTCTGAGCAACTTCGTAGCGATCGGTCCTGAACTCATCCGCCGCTTCTTTCCCATTCTCCGGCCCGTCGTTGACGGAGCGGATCCGCTTTCCAAAGAGATCACAGGTACTATTTATTTTGATAAGACTACCGAGTATCCCAATGAGGTCAAATACAACAGCTGGGTCCTGGTGTACAACAAGACCACCAGAAAGAGCATTGAAGTGGAGGCGGTAAATGGCAATTTTAGTACGACAGATCTGGATTTCAAAAAAGGAGACAAGCTCCAGGCATATCTGGTCATGGGCGGCTTGCAGATTGCGAGCAATGAACTTTTGGTTTCCGAGGTCGATTTAAGAACGATCATCAACCGGGTACAGAAAATTGAAATCATTGGGGGTGTTCCTGTCAGATACAACAACAATACCCAAACTGTAGGACATCACATAGGATATGAGTTTTGTATCAGTGCAGAACCTGGCTGTGAGCCAAATTTCGGAAAGGGGCCAATCTATCGGATTCGAAAGAATAATCCTAATGGCAGCAAAGATTATGAAGAGCTGTATATGGAGTTTGATGCCAGCTATAAAACCATCAAAAAATTCACCTACAAATTTGAGGTGGACACCGAGGTCCAGGGAGTCATTACGAAGGCCTTAACGGAAATTAACCTAAATTCAATTCCCCTTTTTGAGAACCTGGGCTATACAGTTCATTATGCTTCAAATTTAAGTAATGGTACATTCAATTACAGTTATTATCGAAAGGAGCCCGGGGCATCGCCATTTGATCAAAAAGTGACTTCTTATGATGCAGACAAGGGATCTGTGAATGTCATTTTTAGAACCCCATAGGGGGGCTTTGGATGACACATCCGATCTCTTGGGTGCAATGTGTCGGCAACCATTTTTTTTTGACTTTTAATCAGCTTATTGTTGAAAGGTTTGTATTGGGTTTAGTCTGAAATTCCCGGTGACTGATCAGGCTTTTATTGAGTCAAGGCAACGTTTTGGGATTCCATGGGGTCTAACATTTAATCCATAAGTGTTGCCTATGCGTCTATTCTCCCTTATCAGACTTTTCTCGCTGACCTGCATATTTGGAACTTTATCTGACCAGGAGGTTGGCTTTGCTCAATGCTCCATTCCATGGCGAAACATTTGTATTGATAATGTTAATATTTGTGCCCTGGCGGATATCAATGGCATCAGTTGTTCTTCCTTGACTTATTCCAACGTGCCTGCCTGTCCAACAATCTGTGGCGCACCGGTTAATAACATTATGTACCTGGCTTTCCTGAGTCAGGGCGGACAGGTCACCGTGGAGATGACGGTATCAAACTGCAGCGTTAACAACACTGGCCTGGAAATGGCTATTTCGAGCAATTGTGGTTGTTCACCTATTATTTGTCAGACCTCCTGTAATGGTCCCGGTGTATATAGCATGACCGCTAATCTGCCTGCCTGTAAGTATTTATTTTTGATGATTGATGGCTGTGGGGGAGATATCTGTGATTTTGAGCTAAACTGCACGGGTCCTGGCGCAATGAGACCTGAGTTAACCTCTTTTAGTCCAATAATTGGAAAACAAATCGTTTGTGAAGGGGCTTGTGATGAAAATTATTCAGTTCAACTGACACATGGGTGCGGCACTGTTTTAAGAAAATGGACTTTGGATGGAAATGCCATTGGTAGCAACAGCAATTCAGTAAAAGTTGATTTTCCGGATGCTGGAGTATTTGAACTTTGCGTCGAGGTAAGTTATTATTTGATCTCCTTGCAAGGGACCTGTGCTCAGACTCAGCAGAAATGCATGCAGGTTACCGTCCTTAGAAATCCCGATCGCTATGGAGCGACCCGGTATCTTTGTCCTGAAACCAGACCGTTCCTGTGGTACGATCAATTTATTTATGATTCTGATTTCTACCGCAGTGAATTTTCAACCAACGGATGTTGCAAATACGATTCCGTTGTGGAGTTTGTTTATTTGGATGAGCCGGAGTCACCAACCATATTTCATCTGGCCTGTAATCCATTGGACACCTTCGTTGACCCGACCAGCGGACGTTCCTTTAACACCTGTCAGAATATGCAGCCGGTGTACTTAAGAAAGGCCACCCAGAAATATCGCTGTGACAGTTTGTATTTCCTGCAGGCAGCTTTTTTGGATTATAAAATGGATCTATCTGAGTTGTGCAAGGACAGTCTGATACTGAGTGCGCAGCTCAGGGATCAGTCAGACTCCTGCATCATGCCCTGGTTGGATACCGATATCGCATTCAAATGGTACCTGGGCTCGGATTCGCTGAAGAAATCACTTAGCGCAGATACCTTTGTTCGGATTGGGGAGTCCGGTCAGTATTGCCTGGAAATGACGGCGAGATCTCAATTTGGAAGCAAGCTCTACCATTGTTCTTATCAGTATTGCCAAGAGGTTGATCTGAAAAAATACATACCCGATCCGGTCTGTCCGTTTGGATACTCAGGGGGTAATCCATTATTTGACAATTACGCAGTGGATCTGGCAGAGTTGCCCACAGATGCCCGCAAACACCGCTGGCGCGTCGAGGGCGGCAGCATAGAATCCCCCGGACAGGGTAATGACTCCACTTCTATTTGGGTGCAATGGGATCCCGGAGCACGAGAAGGTAAGATCTGCCATCGGTATGAGAACTCCTGCTTTGAGAGTGATGAATGTTGTGTGACAGTGCGGCTTATCTCTAACGGATCAGAAGGCAACCGAAAAGATTGGGTCAGGATTGCTCCCAATCCTTTCAGGGATGAATTTTTTGTTTGGCTGGATCCTCAGGCTGATGTAAGAAACCTTTATGTCACAGATCAACTGGGCCGTACAATCTGGCAGTCGTCTGATCTGCTTAATACAGGATCTAATCCAAAACAAATTTCTACAGCCAGCCTGTGTCCCGGTCTGTACTTTTTATGTGCTGAGACAAAGACCGGAATGCAGGTGCAGAGATTGCTGAAGTTTTAATGGATATGAGTGCTTTTATTTTGAATGAAATGTGAGTGTGATTGATAAACTACCCACAACAGTGGGATGGGTATTGAACTATTGAATTTCTACATCGCCGTGTCCGTTGAGTTGGCAGTCATTTCCGCGCAACTGATAGTAAATTCTATAGATTCCCCGGGGCAGATTCAGGCTTTCGATATTCAATGAAAAATTGCGTGCAGCGATGGAATCAGCTGAAAAAAGAACTTTCAGATTGGGGTCGACCAGCCGAAGGTTCAGCGTCGCAGAATCCGGTTTAGAGACCCATAGATTCAGGACCTTGCCACAAGGATTCGGATAAGCGCTGATCTGCCATTTCGTTGAGCTGGTATCACAGATTGTCTTAGTATGGGTAGTAAATAAACCTTTTTCTCCTGGGCTCCATAGTTCGTAAAGTTTCCAGTCGTTTGTGTCATAGGAGAGATTCTGACCAAAATCATCCGTCATGGTCAGACCTGTAAAAACCAATGGCCCCTCCTGAGGATCCTTGTTTTCCGGATTACAGGAAAACAGATTCAATATCGCGAACATTAAAATTATTTTTGAGGAGTAGCGCATGACGATTATTTAGTATTTTCCTTTAAGGAGATTTGAAAATTTAAAATTTGTACCCCAACTTAAATATCAGGTTTTCGGGACTTTCCAAGGAGAGGCCGAAGGTGATTGATTTCAATTCCAAAAAACTTCCCAGGGAAAGACCGGGATTGAATTCTTCCAGATATTTCTCTCCATGGAGGTTTTCTCTCAGATAATTTCCACCCACCAAAAGATTGATGTAAAACCTGTTTTTTCTTTCCTTGCTGTGAAAGTATAATCTGCCCCCGGCCAGCAGGTTCCAGGAATGGCTATTTCCCCTTTTTCCAGATATGAAAGCAGAAGTTGTCCGGGTATACAGGTAGGAAGCCTGACCCTCGAGGGATAAAAATCGGAACAGGGAACAGGAAGGATTTAAGCCCAAATGAATGCCAATACCCTTGTCGAGGAAAGGGGTGCCCAAACCCAGGTTGGCAAAGACATGCAGGTCCCTTTCTTGGGCTAATGTTCTGGTCAAACTAAGGGCAATCCACAGGATCAAGGAAAGAATGAGCCTGCTTGGTTTAAAATCTTTGATCATGTTAGGTCTCATCAAGGTGTTGAGATGCGTGGGACAAAACTACGCGATATCTCAAAAAGTCATTTGCCTTTTTCGATTCCGGCTACAATGATCAGGGTATGGTACATATTCATTCAGCATATGTTACCAAACCAGTGAGCCAGTTACTATTAAAATTCAATGCCGTAATGCCTAATCACCCTCATCATCCTGAGCGTATTCCACCGGCTGGGTTTGCCTGCCTGCTCCATTTTGAAGTGGACCTGTCCGGGTATAGCGGACTGGAGATTCCAGCTGCCGTCCTTATTTCTTTTTTGCATCAAGGTGCTGACCGCTTTATGCATCCTGTCGTCCCAGGGAATGCCTGCGTATTGAAAGCAATCCATGGCCCGCAGAATGTCGTATCTCCACCTCCCCGGATAGCTTAACCTTAAAAAGCCCGGATCGATGATCTCTCCCGTGTGGTCTGAGAGATACAACTCGTGCATCAATAGAAATTCCACGGAACTGTTGCAGGCTTTTGAGACTTCCGCTCTCCTGTACCGGTGTCCGGCTTTCTGAAACTCAGTCAGGCCTTCCAGCAAAGACAGGGTGGTGTGCATGGAGCTGTGCCTGGCGCCGCTTCGCGTGGTCCTGCAATTGAATCCTCCATCGGGCATTTTCTCCCGCAGTATGCTGTCCACGACGGACTCCAATTTCTCCTCCGCGGTCTTGAAGTAGGAAGCATAGTTTAAAAACATCCCGTTTACGCAGATATCGCTGTGCTCAGATGTGGATGGTCCGAGCCGGATGCCCCCGTCACCGGCCTTGTCCTGGCGTATGACCTGATCTATGCTTTCCTGAACCTCCCGGTGGTCGGGAGAAAGACACAGATT
>CAYXKO010000019.1:0-17695 GCA_964465435.1 uncultured Saprospiraceae bacterium
GGAGACTCTCAGCCGGAGATACCCTGCGCAGCGATACGGTCACCTACGTGGATCAAAACGGCTGCAGGGTCAGGGATACCTTTCAGATCATCCCGGTGTCCGCAGGCGCCAGCCAGGCCGTTTGTCATCTGACTCCCGTTTTTCAACTAACAGGAGGATCTCCGGCCGGCGGGTACTGGACAGGTCCCTATACGGACTCTACCGGAAATTTCAATCCGCTGGATACCGGCAGCTTTACGGTGACCTATCATGCCACCAATGGATGCTCGGCCAGCAAATTAGTCAGGATCAATGCAAATCCCGTCATCCTGAATCCCATTGAAGATACCATCTGTGCATCTGCCGCCAACTGGCAATACCAGGTCAATCTGCCCGGAGGCACCTACGCCGCCACGGCCATTCCTGCGGCGCAAAACAAGAGTGGCATCTACGAATTCTGGAGATGGGCCCAGGCCAATCAGACACAAAGGGACATCGTGACCTATACGGCACCCGGCGGATGCACCATCCGGGACACGGTATACATACATCCTGTTTTTGCCGGACTTATCGAGGCCGCCTGCCAGGGAAGCAATCCCTTTAAGCTCAGCGGGGGGAGGCCTGCCGGAGGTTTTTGGACCGGCCCGAACGTCGATTCCCTTGGCATTTTTAATCCCATTCAAAGCGGCAGCTTTACCATCCAATATCAGGCTCCCAACGGCTGCATCTCCGGCAAAACCGTCAACGTGGGCGATAGCATTGGGCTGAGCCTCATCGATACCCTCTGCAACCAGGAAAACATCAATTTCACTTTCACTCCGGTGGGAGGAAGGTGGAGCGGCCCGGGCATTACGGACAGCATTTCAGGAAAGCTGGATGCAAACAGAGCGGTGGCGAATCAGTGGAATACCTATCGCTATCGCCTGAACGGCTGTGAAAAAAGCATCAGCATTTTTGTCACCAAACCCGATGCGGGTCCCGACACTTCCCTGTGTCTGGGTGCCGGCACACTGACTCTGCCCCTGAGAGGCCGCTGGTCCGGACCCGGTGTGTACGATCCGGCCACCAACCGCTTTGACATCAAATCCCTGCCTGCAGGAATTCACTTCTTCAGGATCAGCTTCAAAAACTGTCGCGATTCATTCAAACTCCAGATACACGATGTCAGGCTGGATTCCACTCAGCCCCGTCTCTTCTGTCCTGCCGGCGATACCATCGATCTTTTGAATTTGCTCAATCCGAGCGAAGGTCCCGGTATTTTTACAGGAACGGGAGTGGACTATGGAGACAGCATCTGGAAATTTTTACCCTTGCTTTCAGGTCCCGGCAAACATCAGATCATCTATGAAGCATTTGGATGCAGGGACACCACAGAAATAGAAGTGGAGCTGCCCATCAGCTTCTCCACGTATAAACTTTGCGACCGCAGCCCACCCACCCTGCTCAGCGTCATCCCTCCGGGAGGAGAATGGAGCGGGACGGGATTTCTGGACGAGACCGCCGGATTATTCGACCCTGAGCTATCCGGTGTGGGCATCCATCCCGTGAGCTATACCACGCCTGCAGGATGCCGGGCCGATGCCTGGGTGGAAGTGGAAGCCTGGGAGCAGGTGCGCATCAGCGGCATAGATCCCCAATACTGTTTCAAAGACCAGGACATACCTGTTTTGCTGAATCCTCCGGGTGGAGAATTTTTTATCAACGGGCAGCCATCACCCCCTGTGATCAATACGGCCCGCCTCGGATCGGGTATCTGGGAACTGTATTATACCCGCGGCGAAGGCAACTGCGCCTCCTCCGTCAAGACCCTGATCAAGATCCTGCCACCCATCACCAAAAGGTCTTCCAGCGAGAATGATTCCATCTGCAGCGGCCAGAGGACCACGATTTCCATCGATGCCACAGGAGGCCAGGGCGGACTGGTCTACACCTGGGACCATGGCCTGGGTTTTGGCAGCAGTCACATCGTGGAACCTGCGCAGGACAGCTGGTATCTGGTGACAGTCACCGACGGATGTTCAGACCCTCTGGTGGACAGTGTGTTCATTAGGGTTTACCCGCCCTTCCCCATGGACACCTTAAGCGGCCCTCCGGTTTGCTTTGGCGAAAAGACCTTTGTGGAACTGAAACTGGACACCGCAGCCTACGAGATTGAGTGGCAGACCAGTCCCCGGATAAAAGGGGCCAGACTGGACGGAGATCCCGGCATTTATGGGGTTGAGGTGCGAGAAAAATCAACGGGCTGCCGCCAAAAAACTTCCGTGACCCTGCCCGGGTCGGCGCCCCTGGCAGCCAACTTCGGGATCACGCCCAACCAGCCCTGCATCGACATTGTGGAAAATACCGTGGAGATCCTGGACCTCTCCTTTGGATATACCGAAGGGACCGTGGATTTTGGCGATGGCTCCCCTCCCGTGGACCTGCGCTCGCCGGGTGCCCTCGTGCATCAGTACAAGGACACCGGTGTGTTTGTGATCAAAATGCGCGTAGTCAACGAGATCGGATGTGAGGATGAATTCGAGCGCGTGGTATGCGTCAAAAATGTTGTGCGGCTGTTTATACCCAGCATCTTCAGTCCCAATTACGACGGCAGGCAGGATCTCTTCGAGATCTTTCACATCGGCGTGGACATACTGCACTGGGCCGTCTACGATCGCTATGGAGCCCGCGTATTTGAATCCCGGGACGGGATGGACAAATGGGATGGCACGTTCAGGGGAATGCCCGTCGTGGAAGGCGTCTACGTCGTGGTGATCGAATATTTCAATCCGGACAAGGGAAAAAAGGAAATCTTCAAGGGCGATGTGACGATCGTGAGATAAAAAAAGGGTGTTCCAATAGTGCCTTAATCAAAACGTGTAATATTAGGTTTACTTTCAGGTCATCTGGATCAATTGAAAATACAGGGGCATTCCAATCGTAATGTTGATGGGAAAAGTGACGGCCAGCGCCATGGGTAAAAACAGACCCGGATCTGCCTTGGGCACCGATATTTTCATCGCCGCCGGAACCGCAATATAAGAGGCACTGGCCGCCAGGATGGCAAACAGAAACCGGTTGGCAGGATCATGCGTCACCCAGGAGCTCAGCACAGAAAAAACAGATCCGTTGATCAGTGGAATGCAGGCCGCAAAAAGAATGGGGAACCACCCATAGGAGAAAAATGCCTTCAGCTTTCTGCCGCTGGTGATGCCCATATCGAGGAGAAATATGGCCAGAAAACCCTTGAACAGGTCATTGGTAAAAGGCTTGATGCCTTCCGCATGCTTGGCATTGGCAATAAACCCGATGATCAGGCTGCCAATGATGAGCAAAACACTCCCGTTGGTCAGGGAATGTCTGACGAGCGATCGCTTGCTTACCGTGTTTGCCTCTTCCTTATTGAAAAAAGAGATGAGCAGCAAACTGATGATGATGGCGGGAGATTCCATCAAGGCCATGATCGCCACCATATGACCGTGAAGATGCAATTGCTGGGATTCCAGATAGGTCGCCGCCGTCACAAAGGTCACCGCACTGACCGATCCGTAGGCAGCGGCAATGGCCCCTGAGTCGAACAGGTTGAATTTTCTCTTCAGGATGAAAAAGGTATACAATGGGATGATCAGGGAAATGAAAATGCCAAAGACCATCGACCAGGCGATCTCCATATTCAGCTCTTCGTGGGACAGCTCCTGCCCTCCCTTGAAACCGATCGCAAACAACAAATACAAGGAAATGAACTTGGAGGAATTGGGAGGAATCTCCAGGTCACTTTTGAAATAAACGGCGAGTATGCCCAGTATGAAAAAAAGCAGGGCAGGATTCGTGAGATTGTCCAATAACAGATCAACGTTCATGAATCATTCTTTGCGTCCTGTACATTGGAACCTCTTCGAAAACCTTTCGTTCCCGCGATGTGATCATGCCCATCACTTCAATCCTCCTGCTCAGCGCCAGCCCGCCCAGTTCCTCCGACTGAAGCAAAGCCTGAACCTGACTTTTGATCACGAGATCAGCCAACATCCTCTGCTTGTCCCATAAGGGCATCCCCTGAATCCGGGGTTCGCACTGTTCTGCAAAGATCTCCCCCATGAGGGATTCCGCATTGAGTCCGAATTGCACCGACTTCCTGATCGCACCGTTGAGAAATCTGCAGGAGCTGTCCTGGACAAAACAAATGGTCCTGATTTCCTCCCTGATCAAAAGATCGCCGATTGCCTGAAGGTATGCGGGATCCGAATAGGACAGCACCGCACCGTTGCAGCACAGGAAATAGTCCTCATCACCATACTTTTCTCTCAGCAGGGATTCTGTGAAAGAAAACGGGCAAACAACATATAGCTTGCGGTTTGCGCCCGGATTCCTTTTGAATTGTACTATCATAGCCTGATCATTTATGCTTGTTATTAAAACGTTTATTCACATTACTCAAAACACTAAGGGTTGCAGACATCGCAATACATGGGATCTTCCTGAAGGATACCGTTGGGATACTGTTGCTCCCTGATGCAATCGCACTTCAGGCAGGTGTGGACATAACTGATTACAGACCTCGTGGGAAAATGACAGTCTGCACAGGGCAGGCCCGTTCTCAGGTCAGTCACTCCAAATCCGGGTGTATCGCACACCGGACAATGCGTGGATAATCTGTTGGCCAGCTTTACAGCCGCATCGCCGATCACCTTCATGCGACTTGGATTGTACAGGGCCCTCATATCGGTCTCCACAAAACAGCGCCCGTACTTTCCCATCAAATAATCAAACTCGCTTTTCAGATGAGCCCAGTCCACAATTCCCTTGATGATGTAGGCAGGATCGTCTTTTGCCCGCCGAAGGATCAGGCCATGCGAGGGAAATTTTGCCTTCGCGGCGAATTCCTGCAACTCTGATTCCCTGCTGACCTCAGCACCACCAAAATTGGTTTGGTTGCTCAACTCCCTGACGACGATTTCCAGTCCATTTCTCTTGTCCACAAAAACCAATATCTCGTCATCTGCCGGGACAAAAAACATGCTTGGGTGGGGTCCAAAGGAACCCTCGCTGGCCAGGCCAAGATCACAGCCCGAGGCATCCAGTGCCATGTGGCACTTTTTCCTGGCCGTAGTGACCGGATCGTCCTTGCGCTCCACCTCTCCCGTAAAGGTCCCCAAAAGATCCGTATCAAAATCAGAAAGGACCATGCAGCTGACACCCAGTCTTGATTCCAATACCGGAGCAATGGCTTTCTCCTTGTGGTGCTTGGTTGCAATCAGCAGGTTTCTTCCTTCAAACATCTTTCAAATACAATTATGAACCGACAATGCGGGCATGAATTCTCTTACAGATGTGCATGGGGTCTGCTGGACTGGATGCAATTTTAGCTTAGGCATGTTCAATGCACAGGTCCCGCGCGTTGAGTGATCCGATCCTGACAAAACCCTTTTATCATTACGGTCAGGGGAGGACGCTACTGCCGACAGGCTGGAAGATATGTACGCTCCTGTATTATTTCTGAAGTCCATTTTCCTTGTTTGAATGGATTGGACTTTGTTCCAGCGTAGCCACTGCCCGGTATGCCAGGGTCCCGGCAATGATGGAGAATGTTGAAAACACGCAGGCTAACTTTTCGTCATCCAGGGCAAATCCCATGGCACTCATCAGGACCATGATTGAAAAGCCGCCTACAGACAGAAGCAGGATCCTTTGGAGTCTGGTCCCTGTCCGGATTTTTCTAACGGTCCATATTTTTTTTGATTCGAGTTTCATCATAATTCAAAAATTACTTTCAACATTATCAAAGCATCTCCGCCATGGGCAAGCCACAGGCCGGCCAGGTCCTGATACCTGATTTAAAAAATTGATCCAACAAAAAATACCGGCTGGCGATCCCCGACCGGCGGTCAGTAAAAGACAGCCGGGTCCCATGCCCCTTGATCCCTATTGCCCCTGTCCCAATGAGTAGGCAGCCTTGCCATCAAAGGCATAAAGGTTTTCGGTCTTGATGGTATCGATGCCTTCCTGAATGGACTTTTGCAGCAATTGGACGATGTCAGATTTCTGAATGTCCTGTCCTGCCCTGGGCTTGAATCTGCACCTCCAGTGATCCGTGCAAAAGGTTTCCCTGAAGCCATCCGGCCAGACCTTGATGCCCCTGTTTGTGATCATGGTCAGTTCAACATTGGGAGATTCCAGTTTCTTCACGATCGAGGAGAGTTCATCAGGACTCAAGCCTGCCCAATGCACAAACAGGTCAACACCGACCAGTTCCTTCTTTCCGGCGGGCTTTCTTTGGTATCTGGGCAGATTCAATGCCGTGTTTCCTGCGTAGGAGACGGGTTTCAGGATCGATGGCTTTTGATCCAGATTGGCGATCACCGCTTGTGCAAATTCGCGGGTGCCCACCTTCTGTTTGCTTGTGCCTTCCTTGTAAATGTCGTAGGTGTGTATGCCCTCCTCGAGGGTTTTCAACCAGGCATTTTGTACCCGTTCAGCCACATCGGTCTGGCCTATGTGGTTCAACATCATCACGGCACCTTGCAACAAACCTGAAGGATTGGCGACGTTCTGACCCGCCCTGCGGGGTGCGGAGCCGTGTATGGCCTCAAACATGGCGCATTCCTCTCCGATGTTTGCAGAACCTGCGAGGCCTACCGAACCTGTGATCTGCGCGGCCACGTCACTCAGTACGTCTCCGTACAGGTTGGGCATCACGATCACGTCAAATGCCTCCGGAGTGTCTGCCATTTTTGCGGCACCGATGTCTATGATCCAATGTTCGTTCTCTATCTCCGGATATTCACGCGCGATCTCGTCAAAAACCTGGTGAAACAAACCATCCGTCTGCTTCATGATGTTGTCCTTGGTAAAGCAGGTCACCTTTTTGCGGTTTTGCTGTCTGGCATATTCAAAAGCATACCGGACAATTTTTTCACACCCCGGCCTGCTGATCAGCTTCAGGCACTGCACCACCTCGTCAGTCTGCTGGTGCTCGATGCCCGCATACAGATCCTCTTCATTCTCCCGCACTATGACAATGTCCATGACGGGATGCTTGGTGCTCACGAAGGGATGCAGACTTCTGCATGGCCTGACGTTTGAATACAAACCCAGGAACTTCCGGGTTGTAACATTAAGGCTTTTGTATCCCCCTCCCTGAGGCGTGGTAATGGGAGCCTTCAGAAAAACCTTGTTCCGCCTGATCACATCCCAGGCCTCCGGTGCGATACCGGCCGTATTGCCGGCCAGATAAACTTTCTCACCCACTTCAATTTCCTCGATTTCAATCCGGGCGCCCGCGGCCATGATTATTTCCAGGGTGGCATCCATGATTTCAGGTCCGATGCCATCTCCCTTTGCAATGGTTATTTTGGTCTTGTTCATATTTGTTTTTTGATTCACGACGCAAAGGTGAGGAAGGAATATCATAAAATACATTTATCTTTGCAATGTTTTACATAAGCACATTTTATGAACTACACATTACACCAATTGCAGATCTTCCTAAAAATAGCTGAGACACAAAGTGTTACAAAAGCAGCCGAAGAGCTTCACCTGACCCAGCCGGCCGTCTCCATCCAGCTCAAAAAATTTCAGGACCAGTTTGAAATACCCCTGACAGAAGTGGTCGGCAGGAAGATCTACATCACTGACTTTGGCCGGGAGATCGCAGAAGCATCCGAGAACATCCTCAACCAGGTGTATGCGATCAACTACAAAACCCTATCCTACAAGGGACAACTGGCAGGCCGATTGAAGATCTCCGTGGTCTCGACCGGAAAATACGTGATGCCCTACTTTCTGGCGGATTTTATCAACCAGAATCCCGGTGTGGAACTCCTGATGGATGTCACCAATAAAAACCTGGTCATCGAGAGCCTGGAGAACAATGAGGTGGACTTCGCCCTAGTCTCCATATTGCCCACCCATCTGAACATAGAGCATCTGGACCTGCTGCAAAACAAACTATTCCTGGTCGGCAACTCCAGTCTGAACAAGGGTAAAAAATCAAATGATATTTTTAAGAACCTGCCTCTGATCTATCGGGAAAAAGGTTCCGGCACACGCCAGACCATGGAGGGATTTATCGAAAAAAATAAAATTTCCGTCTCCAAGAAAATGGAACTGACGTCCAACGAAGCCGTCAAACAAGCCCTGCTCGCAGGCCTGGGTTACTCCATCATGCCTCTGATCGGGATCAGAACTGAATTGCACAACCACGAATCGCAGATCATTCCCACCAAGGGACTCCCGATCAAAACCAACTGGAGCCTGATCTGGCTCAAGGGAAAAAAGCATGCCCCGGTTTCATCGGCATTCCTGGATTTTCTGAAAAAGGAAAAAGCCAGGATCGTGGAAGAAAAATTCAGCTGGTATGAGCAGTATTAGAATTGAATTGATTCATATTAATACTTAAAACTGAATAACAAAATTAGTTAAGAAATAAATAGATTCCATTGCGAGACATAAGCCTGTGTATTCATAGATTCCGATTGAAAGACAAATTTTGATTAAGAAATTTTCAAGAGCTCTGGTGATGAGGCATAAGTATCTTGCCTACTCTTTGTTTAACCATTCACTTTTCAATCTTTAATTCTTTACAAATTTTTCGATCCAGCAGCGACCATCGCTTGTACAGAGTTGTAGGTAATAAATCCCAGGACCTAATTCTGATACTGACATTTTCATATTATCTATGACTGGATTTAAGACTACTTGTCCCATTAAATTAAGAACGCGGCAATCGAATTTATCCCCTGGTATATTCATAGAAAAACTAAGCATGCTGCATACAGGCTGTGGGTAAATATGGACGCCATCGGTTGACTTAATCTGATCATTCACTTTAACTGGATCCAGAGGCCTAGACAATTTAAATAAGCCATTGCTCTGCATCATAAGGTACAACTGTCTATTCTTATCCAACATAAAACCACTCACGGTTCCGTACTGGATTTCATCTCTCATATAGGGGAGATTCAGGGTAAGGTCTTCTAGCGTCGTTCCACCATCCTTAGAAAAGTAGACACCCCTGACCCCATCGTGATTGTAACAATTAATTACCACTTCATGATTTCCCAGATACTTGAATGTGTATGCAAAAGTGTATCCTAGTTTCTCGGTAACGCTATAAAAATTTACAAAATCAAAAGTTGAATAAATTCCACGCTGTCCCTTATATTCTATATCCAGAAAATACTTACCCTCCTCAGTAAATTCAAATGCACGGCAATTCAAATTAATAAAGCGCCTATCCACTTTCCAGGATTTGGTATTTTCATCCAAATAATAAAAATTATTATTAATGCCATTCCTATTAACTGCCACAACGACACCATTATGATCCAACTTTAGATTATTTATAGGGAAATTTGGATCACCAGTGCTCCCTGCAAAATTAAAGTTTAGCCCATAATCTCTACTAATAAAAAATCCTGATCCATTATATCCTACTGACACAAGTATATGACCATTACCAAAATAATTTAAACCAGTAATCCCCTCTGAAAAAGTCCAAATTGAATCCCATGTTTTGCCCCAATCGTCTGTTGAGTATAGGGTCCTGAAGTCATAGGCAAAATCTTTGCGTTCAGTAATAAGATAGTTTCTTAAATACCCTTCATATAGATCGCTTCCAGAAGCTGGTGTGTAAATAGGCATCCAAACGGAGTCCTCAGGATTTTTATGGAACCAACCACAAGTCCCCACTTGAGCTATCATTTGTTGATTTTCGTCGATGTTAATACTGAAATAATTGCTGTTGTCATGATCCGGATGGTGTACTTCTTGCCATCCGAATTCAGGACTGTTAAACACATACAATCTTTCATGCCCACAATCATCAGCAACAACAGCTGCTGCATGGAGACTGTCCCATACTACCAATTCAGATATTGGCCCCTTAGGAAATCCTATATTCATGGCTTGCGCGGGAATCCAGGTCTTAAGTCCGTCATAGCTAAAATAAAATTTTGAACCTTTGCGCACTAAAATTTCACCGTTAATTTTTGCGGCGGCCAAAGCTGTTATAATTCCTCTGTTTTGCTCCGCAGTATCTATCAGTGGAGATTCATAAGTTTTACCAAAATCCTTATAAAAAATAATGTCACGAGCTGTAGGAATAATAAATTTTCCATCTTTATAAAGAATCGAATGACTAACTATTGGCATAGGGGCGTTAATTTGCACCAATTCCCTATATTGTCCAGTCTCTGTGTTTAGTTGAACTATGTCCGCTTTTCCTGAGTCATATTCTCCAATCACCAAATAATTGCTGTCTGTGTTGAATAAAAAGACGGCCTGGATCCAGTCAGAAAATTCTGCCAGTGGGTAGGAAATACTAGAATACAATCCGTTTTCACATTTCCGGATATATTTGTAATCGATTTTATAAAGCACACCATTCTCATCATATTTCAATTGTTCATAATTCCAGGAGGCTTTTCTGATCGTGTCCAAAATAAAATGATTATTTTCAAATTGATATATACTGCTGGTGTGTTCAACTATAGGCCTTTGTCCCTTATCAATAAAAACCTCTACATGGTGCTTGTTAGGATTAAATCTAATATCTTTAATCCGAGGGTAAACACGTTCTTCTTTGGAAAATATATTGCCGTGAACCACAACTTGACTTGCATCGAGCGTATAAAAATAATTTCCAATACTATCTGCATCGAATGAAAATAGCTTATGGGGCAACAAAGACCGATGCCTCTCCCATGATAAATGTTGAGAGGATAGGGATAAGCTAAATAATAAAAGTATAGCTATGAATTTCATGCAACCCAAATTGTAAATATGAAGTAAAACAAAAATAACATATTACCCTAATTAGGAGAATTTGGGCAACAATAAACAGAGTATGAAACAATAATGTGTATGTCACTGCATTGAGTTAACTTATTACCCTCATCACAATTCTCTCCAATGAGTTTACAGGCCTTTACTTCAGTGATAATAACCTTGGTTTCATTTTCAGCACAAGCGAATCTTGAAGTTAAGCCTGTTCTCAATCCCAAAATATAGCTAACTAAAACATTCTGATAGGAAACCGACATAGGAAAATGCCTCACCGGAGTGCTTCCATCACTACAAACAAAAGTAGAACAAATGGCCTGACTGCAATATTCAAAAGGGTCTGACCCAGGAATGATATTGGTTAAAACATCTGGCACAGCACCAGCACCAAAATCATAACAAATTTGACCCTTATATGTACATCCAAATCCTAGTTGCTGGGGGAAACAATGCAAAAGTTTATTTATGTTACAAGCAAAATGGTAAGCAAATTGATAACCACTGGTATCCTCGCATGGATCAAGGTCACTTATAAAACAACAACTAGAAGGCGATCCATACCCGCAATAACAAGGAGCCTGACAATTAAAATTTGGGTTATTATCACAGACTATTTCAGGATAGGTAGCTTCAGCAGAAGGTTTGATTTTAAACTCGTCAAATAGGAAAACACCAGTATTGCACTGCTTTTCTCCTTCACAGCTAAACAGCATTATCGTTGAGAAAATAAAATTTCTAATAATCCAAAAAACAGATATTGCTTTGCGTTGCGTCGATCGCAATCCCAATTCCCCCATAATTCAACTATTAGTTTTAAAGATATACAACAAATATATGAACATAATAAACAATAATTCCAAACTAAATTTCATATTTATATTTATTTAAATTATATATGTCTGAAAAATAATTATATAGAAACCAAAATCAATTATGTTCACATTTTTGAAATTCTTTAGAAACATTTATCTAGCTTAGTGATAATCAAATAAAAATCAGATTCACCTGGAAACTTTTCATAAAACCAACTGGAGCCTGATCTGGCTCAAGGGAAAAAAGCATTCCCCGGTATCATCCGCCTTCCTGGATTTTCTGAAACGGGAAAAGGCCAGGATCGTGGAAGAAAAATTCAGCTGGTATGGGCAGTATTAGAATTGCAATGATTCATTCGCACTTTCAAAATTGGATACCAATAGCCACTGCATTTTTGTTTGATTGTACCTGTTCATTCCTACTGTAAAATCCAGTGGAACGATGCGGCACACCTTAAAATGACAAGACAACAAATTAACTATGGAAACCTGCTGTAAAAGTGATCGGCAAACGACTGCCTGACAGCGTCTGTATCCCCTAAACCGGGGAATTCATAAAAGCAGCAATGAACTCAGAAGTTATTTTCTGAAATTTTTTCTTTCTGTCCTCACTCATTTTGTCATACGTTTTGATCAGCATGCCCAACCGGGGATTGCCGGTAAAAAAGTCGCGGTGCCGGTCCATAAAGGTCCAAAACAAGGCATCCCACACATCACACCAGCCTCCCTTTGCGTAATGACTCATTTTTAAGATATAGCTGCTTCCGCTGATATAAGGCTTGGTGGCCATCAGTCCTCCATCGGCAAACTGGCTCATCCCATACACATTGGGCACCATGACCCAATCGTAGGCATCCACAAACATTTCCATAAACCATCTGTATACCTCATCCGGCCCGGTTTCCGACAGCAACAAAAAATTACCCAGGATCATCAGACGCTCGATGTGATGGCAATAACCGGTCTCCATCACTTTATGAATGACGCCATCCAGGGGTTTTAGTCCGGTCCGGCCCTTGTAAAATGATTCGGGGACAGGCCTGTGGAATTTCCAAAAATTGGTGGTACGCTCCTGAACACCCCGGTGCAGATATACTCCGCGTATAAACTCCCTCCATCCTATTATTTGGCGGATAAATCCCTCCAGGGAATTCAAGGGTATGTCCTTTTCCTTTCCGTATTCCACAGCAGCCTGAACCACCTGTCCGGGCAGCAGAAGGCCCGTATTGAGCAGGGGCGACAATACGCTGTGGTGCAAGATCGATTCGGATCCGACGATGGCATCTTCGTAGACCCCAAAGTCATCAAACCGCTGCTCCAGAAACTGCTGCAGCCAGGACTCACTCTCGCGATGCGTGGTGGGATAAATAAATCGATTGGAGACCGTACCGGGATTCGCGCCAAAATGGCGATGCACGTATTCCACTGCCTCGCGGTAAAATTCATTCATTTCCGGAAAATCAACCCGAGGGGGTATTCTGTCTTTGGGATATTTGAGGCGATTTTCCGCATCATAGCTCCATTTTCCCCCGGCTGGTTTTTGATCCCGCTCCAGGAGTATATCCCACTTCCTTCTCTGCAGGATGTAAAAATCGGTTTGAAAATATTTCCTTCTTCCTTCGAAATACTCCTTCAGATCTTCCTTTGAATTCAGAAACAGCGGCGTGGGATGCTCATGTGGATGGATGCCATATTTTCTGCAAGAGATCAAAATCCGTTTCTCCAGCCAATCGTCGCACACATCGTAAAAATGAATGCTGCCGACCTGTTCACCGGCCAGCTGGTCTATCAGTTTTCTGATATCGCAAAGGCCGTCCCCTGCATCCTGGTAATGAAGCTTCAAACCCTGCCGGCGCAAATAATCTGCGTAATACCGCATGCTCGCCCTGTGCAGCACCAGCTTTTGTTTGTGAAACCTGTACTGATGAAAGAACAGGTGTTCCTCCACCAGATACACTTCATCGGAATTTCGCAGTAGATCTGCATCCCGAAAGAGCTGATGGGGAAATATCAGAAAAACGGATTTTCTCTCCATGATGGGACCATCGTTTTGTCATTGCGGTTTTTGAGAGACCTGCACCTGTCGCTGCAGTACTTCACTTCCTCCCAGACCTTCTCCCATTTCTTCCTCCAGGAAAAAGGCCGGCCACAGCTCACACAGACCTTTTGAGGCAAATGCTGCTTTTTCAGCTGCTTGTCTGATTTGCCATTCTTTTTCATGAGAACCTGGTGCTATGATCCGGCATCCTTAAATTTTTTTCATCCATATTCATCCAAAACTTCATTAAAATAGATAAAAAAACCTGGTCACGACAAGGACTTCTGATGAGCTTCCCTGGTGTGAATGCGGATCAATCTGCGAGCCTCTCTCCTGACCCGTTCATTTTTTTTGAAAGACCAAAGTTTTTCCCTCGCCAGCTTGCCCGTATGCTCCACATCGACGATGCGGTTGGGGTAGTCCCTGCCCAGGACCACTCCGTAGAGGTCTTGTTCCAGCGAGCTCATTTTGTAGGGTTCGTGCAATAAGGGATCCGGCAGCGAAGAGAGTTGGGGCAACCACTTGCGGATGAACCGACCCTGTGGGTCGTGTTCCAGACTGTTCCTGACCGGATTGTAGATGCGGATGGTGTGCATGCCTGTGGTTCCGGCCTGCATCTGAAACTGGGGATAATGAATCCCGGGCTCGTAATCCAGAAAAAGTCCGGCCAAAAAACCTGCGCCGGTCCGCCAATCCTGATCCAGGTGATGGCATAAAAAACTGACCAGCAGGGCCCGCATTCTGAAATTGATCCATCCGGTCTTGTGAAGACACTTCATGCAGGCATCCACCAGCGGATATCCGGTTTCACCCTGCTTCCATGCCTCGATCCAAGGGTCGTTTTGGGGATGTTCCAGGAGCTCATAAGCGGGATTGATACAGGCCCGCTCATAGTTCAGGTCAACCTCAAATTTTTGAATAAAATGACAATGCCAGCGGAGCCGGGTCAGAAAGCCCCTGAACGAGGCGTTTCCCGGAATTGAAACGGTGCGATCCCTGACAAACCGGTAGGCCTGCCGCACGCTGATGTTGCCCCAGCTCAGATAAGGACTGATGCGGCTGCAGCCGGTCCTGCTCTCCAGGGGTTTGCTGATAAAACGCATATAATCCTTGCCCCGGCCGTCCACAAAACTTCTGAGATACCTCCAGGCCTGTGTCTCACCCGCGGGCTGAAATTCAGCAGGGTACTCATCCAGCGATCGAAGGAACTCATCAGGCATAGGAAATGGATTTTCAAATGCAGGATGAGGCCGGTAAGAATATGCATTGCAAACCAACTCCTGATTCACGTGTTCATGCCACTTTTGATCCCAGTTCCCTCTGTTTGTGATCCCGCGCACGATGCCGTCCCGCTGATACTGGACCCAGGAAATCTTGTGTTCCTTACAAAAGGATGCCACCGCCCTGTCCCTTGCATAAGTGATCGCGGTTCCGCTTTCCTGGTAACTGAGAATTTTCCTGACTCTGAATTTTTTATTCATAAAGGAAAAAACCTCCATTGCCTCTCCATAAAACAGGGTCACTTTTTTTCCATAAACGGAAAGTGTCTTGTCCAGGTCGAGGATAGAGTGATACTGAAACTGCAGGTGTCGGACACTTGTATCTTCGCTCCGGATGAGCTTGGGTTCAAAAATGAAAAGGATCAGATAGGGCAAACCCTCCTGCTCCGCCTGCTGCAAGGGCAGATGGTCCTGCGAACGGATATCCCTCTTGAGCCATACGATATTGATTTCTTCCTGGTGCAAATCCTTATCTGAACATGATAAAAGTTTCAATCAAACAGCCCGGACTCCAAGCTGGTTCAGATGGGGTTCGCACTTTTTCCAGTAGGCAAAAAAAGAGGGAAAGTACCCCTTGACATCGGGAAACATCCACTCCCTGGGATGCTCGGTCCCGCGGTAATGCCGGTTGGAAGGGTGCTCCTTAAAATGAATGTTACCGTGGTGTCTTTCTTTAAAAACCTCTTCAAAATTGCCCACTATGATCCGTATACCCGGAATGTTCCGGGCCAGGGATATGGTGAATTCAAGGGTTCTGGAACAAACCGGATACAGTTCGAAAAAAGAAGGCTCCAGCAGGAGGATCCTGTTGGCAGAAATGTGCGCGTCCCAGTTGCAATCGATGTTGTAAAAATTATAAACGTACACAGGCAACTTGTCGTCCGGAATCAGCGCTTCCGATTCCGGCAAACCGGTCTTCAGCTCCGGAGACCGTGCGGTGCGAAGCAACTCAGGGACCTGCATCGATTCAAAAGCATCGTAGGGCACATCCAAAAAAGTATGCCTTTGATCCGTGCCGCAATACTTGTTGATGTTCTCCTGATTGGCAAAGTACTTTTTGCTGCTGAAACTACCGGCGACCCACTGCCAGCTCAGGGCATTGCTTGCCCAGTCGGCATCCAGCAAATGATAGTACATCCAGCGTGCAGGCTGGAGCCAGTGACCCTGTGCAATGTTGCAGGCCAGTGAAGCAAGGTACATGCGAAGGTGATTGTGGATGTAACCGGTGTCATACAATTCGCGAATGCCCTCATCCAGCGCCCGGATACCGGTATTGGCCTGCAAGATGTCCTCTGGCATCTGACGATGGCTCACCTTCTCCTGCACCTGCCTGACATCCTCATGGATCCGATCGCCCAATGCGATCCAGACCTGCTGAAAGTAATCTCTCCAGGCCAGTTCCCTGAGCAAGGATTCTACCTCCCCGGGATGAAAACCTCTCTTCAAAATTTGGGAGGCCACATACCGCGTGGATAGCACGCCTCTGGAAATATAAGGAGACAAACGGGTCACAGCGCCATTCAGATAATTGCGCGTTTTACCATACTGAATGGGATCGATGCGATCCACCTGTTGCAGAATGTCCTGGTAGTCTGTTGAAAACATTTTGGGGATTTAGATGGATTGTAAAATTTTTAAAGAAGAAAATGTCAAGGCCATAAATTCATTTAACCAAAAAACCAACTGCATAATCAAAACTAACTGATATCATCAAAGATGGTTGCAGGCAGGTCACTAACTTACTCAGTTAACAGCAGAACGGAGTCACCCTACTTCGGGCCATTAAACACTATACTGCTATAAACTTCATGAATGAAATGTCATACGATACCATCGCCAAAGCATCAGGTCAAAAACGAACTCATTCTAAAATGATTAAAGGTCTTTAACTTAAGGGCTTGCCATCAAATGAGCAAAATAAAAGGAATCGGTATAAAGGAAACAATAAAAGTGGAAATCGGACATGAGTTCATTGGCGGTGAATTGGTACAATGCCACCTAAAAAAGGAAATTTCCTTAAAATTTAAAAACCTGAAAACCGAATCAACATGGATTATTTAAAAGATTCAATCTCACCTGCATACTGAGTGTATTGGATGCATACATATTTGGGAGTCTGTAACAGGTGAGTATTATTTCATAAAAATGGATGGACGATTAAAATATCTAAAGACCCATGAATAGCAGGTAAAACTTTAATTAAGATAAACCATCGAAATTTTTCAATGCAGGCCGTCCCCCTTCCATTGGCAAAGCAGAAACAATCTCATTTATTGAAGTAATCAATTCAAATTTACACCTGTACTAATTTTTGGATGGTAACGATAAAGCTTTACGGATCAGATGACTAAAGCTTTATAAATTGCATTGTAACTTGCCTGGGCTTCCCGAATAATTTCAGGATTGAGTCAATCCTCCCCATTGCTGCGACATCTGAACAGATTATTATCCGCTCTCGCTCTGTTTCTCGCTTTGTTTTAGTGGTCCCACCTGGTCCCGCTTTGCCGGATAAACCTTCACGCCTTTGACGCGACTAACTTATTACCCGCTCTCGCTCTGTTTCTCGCTTTGTTTTAGTGGTCCCACCTGGTCCTGCTTTGCCGGATAAACCTTCACGACTTTGGGGTGATAAACTAATTATCCGCTCTCGCTCTGTTTCTCGCTTTGTTTTAGTGGTCCCGCCTGGTCCCGCTTTGCCGGATAAACCTTCACGCCTTTGGCGTGATAAACTTCTCGCCCAGGCATAATTAAATTTTCAAGAAAAGTGGTCCCACCTGGTCCCGCTTTGCCGGATAAACCTTCACGCCTTTGGCGTGATAAACTTCTCG
>CAYXKO010000020.1:0-16952 GCA_964465435.1 uncultured Saprospiraceae bacterium
GACGAGGAAGGCAACCGCGACTATTGCAAGACCGTCGTGATCGTACAGGACAACCAGGGCATCTGTCCGGACAATGCAAACGGCAAGGCCCGCATCACCGGTCAGATCTCAGATGAGAAAGGCGAATTGCTGAATCCGGTGGAAGTAAGCTTGTACCGCAATGGAAATATGATGCTGCAGCGCACGGGCAATCCGTTCCTGTTTGGCGATCTGACAATGAATGTGGAATACGAACTGGTTCCGGACAGAAACGACGATCCGCTCAACGGCGTATCCACGCAGGATATCGTGAAGATCCAGAAGCACATCCTGGGTCAGGAGGCCATCAGCTCTCCGTACAAACTGCTTGCTGCGGACGTAAACAACAGCAACAGCATCACGGCAGCCGATATCGCGGACATCCGCAAGTTGGTATTGGGCATCACCAGCGAGTTCCCGAAATCCAGATCCTGGTCCTTTGTACCCGGTGACCACGTATTTGCAGATCCTTCCGCTCCATGGCAGGCGCCTAGGAGGAAGACGGTCATGCTGGACAACAGCAAGTCTGTCAACTTCATGGGCTTCAAGATGGGAGACGTGACGGGCAATGCGATCGCAGGTCTGAACGGCACGAGCCAGGTGAGGACCAACGGAGTGCTGCACTTCGAGATGGATGAAATGAACCTCGTGGCCGGAGAGAACTACCGGATCGCGATCCGCTCATCAGACTTCCAGATGATCTCCGGTTACCAGTACACGCTGAGATTCGACCAGGAGGCACTGGCATACTCAGGATTCGAGGCAGGAGCCCTGGGTCTGAACGAATCCAACTTCGGACTGATGAAAGTGGAAGAAGGCGTCATTACGACCAGCTGGAACTCCAACAAGGCTGAAAGCTTTGGCAGGGACGAGGTGTTGTTCACCCTGAACTTCACAGCCCTCAAGGCAGGCAAGCTGAGCCAGATGTTTGCCATCACCAGCGACATCACCCGTGCGGAAGCTTACCACGTAAGCGAAGCGGTGCGGGATGTAAGAATCGGCGTGAGGACTCAGGACGGAGTGGTGGAATCCAGCCTGTCTGAGTTGTACCAGAACGAACCGAACCCATTCACCAAGCTGACGGTGGTGGCCTTCAGATTGCCGGAAGCCGGTCAGGTGAAACTGACGGTGTACGATGCAGCGGGCAAGGTGGTTCGGGTGTACGAAATGGACGGCGCGAAAGGCCTCAACCAGATCACGATCCAGCGCTCTGAGGTGAATGCCTCCGGAGTACTGTACTACCAGCTCGACGCAAAGAATCATACTGCCACCAAGCGGATGATCATCGCCGAGTAAACAGACTGCAAGACAAAGCCTTAGGGCTTGAAAATACCAGAAGCCGCCTCTCCTTTCCGGAAGGCGGCTTCTTCTTTTTGGGCTGGTTTTTCCGCTTTGACTTAGATCGGGATATATTGTCGCATTCAAGTATATTTGCCCGACAGAATCAAAAAGGCTTTATGAATCATGTACCATTCGATTATTTTCCGGTAGTCATTCAGTTTTTGGTGGCGGCAGGATTTGTCGTCCTGACCCTGACGGTTACCCACCTGCTGGGTCCCAAATCAAAGGGAATCAGGCATGACAACAGTTTCGAATGCGGCCTGGACAGCGTCGGAAATGCGCGTAATCCCTTCTCCGTCAAGTATTTTATGACAGCTATTTTGTTTGTCCTTTTTGACGTGGAGATCATTTTTCTTTATCCCTGGGCCGTAAACTTTAAAAAACTTGGTTGGTTTGGATTTATTGAGATTCTGATCTTTCTGACCCTTCTGATGGCAGGTTTTTATTACGTGATCAGAAAGGGGGTTCTCAGCTGGGAAACTGCTGAAGAAAAGGACTGATCTCGTAAATGCGAATAAAACTAGAAAGATGAGCGGTAAAATTAAAATGACAGAGCCCCCCCCCGGATTGGAGGGACAGGGCTTTTTTGCCACCACCCTGGACAGTGTTGTGGGGCTTGCCAGAAAAAACAGCATCTGGCCCCTTCCATTTGCCACATCCTGTTGCGGGATTGAGTTTATGGCCACCATGGCATCCCACTACGATCTGGCCCGGTTTGGTTCCGAAAGGCTGAGCTTTACACCCCGGCAGGCAGACCTGCTGATGGTGATGGGTACCATAGCAAAAAAAATGGGCCCGGTACTGCGCCAGGTGTACGAGCAAATGGCTGAGCCCAAATGGGTCATTGCCGTAGGCGCCTGTGCATCAAGCGGCGGCATTTTCGACACCTACAGCGTCTTGCAGGGTATCGATCGCATCATACCCGTGGATGTCTACGTGCCCGGGTGCCCCCCGAGGCCCGAGCAGATCATAGACGGCGTGCTCAGGATCCAGGACCTCGTGGCCAAGGAAAGCGTACGCAGGAGACATTCTGAGGAATACAAGAAATTATTGGAAGAATATCACGTAAAATAATGGACCCACTGAGCCATGATCAGATAGAATCTCACATCCGGACCCAACTGGGAGATGTGTTTGCCATCATCCCGGATTCGTACGGGATTTTTACGGTGGAAGTACCCGTTCAGCAGCTGTACAGGATGGTGCAGTTCCTCTTTAAGGACCAGACCCTGGGTTTTTCCTTCCTCACAGACCTGTGTGGAGTGCATTACCCCGATGATCAGGGCAGGGAGCTGTGTGTGGTCTATCACCTGCAAAGCATGTCCCGCAATACCAGGATGCGGATCAAGACCTTTGTGTCCATTGAAAAGCCCGATGTGCCCAGCCTGACAGGCATATACGCCTCTGCAAACTGGATGGAAAGAGAAACCTATGACTTTTTTGGAATTAATTTCCTGGGCCATCCGGACCTCAGGAGAATTCTGAACATGGACGAGATGGTGGAATTTCCCATGCGCAAGGAATTTCCCCTGGAGGATCCCCTGCGCGAGGATAAGGAAGATTTTCATTTTGGACGTTAGTACATCAACCGAGAAGTGCCATGAAAACAAATTTGGAATACAGAGCGGAGTTCATGAATCCCGACATGCCGGAGATTCCCTTTACCACGCTCAACCTGGGTCCCACCCACCCGGCAACGCACGGGATTTTCCAAAACGTCCTCAAAATGGACGGGGAGCGGATCGTGAGCGGAGAACAAACGATCGGATACATACACCGCGCATTTGAAAAAATTGCGGAGCGGAGACCTTTTTACCAGATCACGCCGCTGACGGATCGCCTGAATTACTGCTCGGCTCCCATCAACAACACCGGATGGTATTTGACCGTGGAAAAACTCCTCGGCATTCAGGTGCCCAAAAGAGTCGATTATATGCGGGTCATGGTCATGGAACTGGCCCGGGTGGCCGACCACCTGATCTGCAACAGCATTCTTGGGGTGGATACCGGAGCCCTGACGGGCTTCACGTACGTATACCAGTACCGCGAGAAAATATACGAAATCTACGAAGAGATCTGCGGTGCCCGCCTCACCACCAACATGGGCCGCATCGGAGGATTTGAAAGGGACTTCAGCCCCAAGGTTTTTGAGCTCACGAGAAAATTCCTCAAGGAGTTTCCCGTGGTCTGGAGGGAATTCGAAAGTTTGCTTTCCAGAAACAGGATCTTTATGGACCGGACCATCGACACAGGTGCGATCTCGGTAGAAAGAGCGCTTAACTACGGCCTGACCGGACCTAACCTGAGGGCCTGCGGCATTGATTATGACCTTCGCACGGCTGAGCCTTATTGCTCCTACGACGAGTTCAGATTCGATGTCCCGGTGGGTACCACCGGCGATACCTATGACCGCTACGTGGTGCGAAACGAGGAGATCTGGCAGAGCCTGAGCCTCATAGAACAGGCCTTGAACAAGATCGAGGCAGAGCCCGCCGGAGTATACCATGCGGATGCGGATCACTACTACCTTCCTCCCAAACAGGAAGTCTATAGAAACATGGAGGCGCTGATCTATCACTTCAAGATCATCATGGGAGAGATCGAGGCGCCTGTGGGCGAGGTTTATCATGCGGTGGAAGGCGCCAATGGCGAACTGGGCTTTTACCTGATCAGCGACGGAGGCAGGACTCCCTACAGGCTTCATTTCAGAAGACCCTGTTTCATTTATTATCAGGCCTTCCCGGAAATGGTGCGGGGACAGTTGCTTTCCGATGCCATCGTGGTCATGAGCAGCCTGAATGTGATCGCAGGGGAGCTGGACGCCTGATCAGATTGAGTTAATTGAAAAAACAAACGAAACCCAAAGTAAAAATTCATGAAGGCAGATAAAACCAATCCCTGTAAATGGCACGAGGAAGTGATCCTTGGTTGTCCCATTGTAAATGCTTAACCACACAGTCATGTTTTTTTCAGAAAGCAGGATAAAAGAGATCGAGGAGATCAAGAAAAGATACCCCGAAGGCAGACACAAATCAGCTCTGCTTCCGGTATTGCACCTGGCTCAGGCAGACCACAGATGGCTGTCCGTAGACCTGATGAATGAGGTGGCCCGGCTTCTCAAGCTCGAGCCCATCGAGGTGTACGAGGTGGCCAGCTTCTATACCATGTTTCACCTGAAGCCGGTCGGCAAGTACGTCATCGAGGTGTGCCGCACAGGACCCTGCTGCAATGTTGGGGCGGAGGAACTGATCCGGCACATGGAAGACAAACTCGGAATCCGGGTGGGAGAAACCACACCGGATGAGATGTTCACCCTCAAGACCGTGGAATGCCTCGCAGCCTGCGGCACAGGACCCGTTCTTCAGATCGGTCCTGAATATCACTACCACGAGAACCTCACCCCGGAAAAGTTTGATCAATTGATTTCTGAACTAAGAGCAAAGGCCTAAGATGGGAAAGAAAATATTACTGGAGCACGTCGACGTACCGGGCATTCAAACCCTGGAGGTCTACCGGAAAATGGGAGGATATCAGGCAGTTGAAAAGGCTCTGAAATCCATGAATCCCGACGCCATCGTCGAAGAGGTGAAAAAATCCGGACTCAGGGGCAGAGGGGGTGCAGGATTTCCTACGGGAATGAAATGGTCCTTTCTGGATAAGAAATCCGATAAACCCAGATATCTGGTTTGCAATGCGGACGAATCCGAACCCGGCACTTTCAAGGACCGTTACCTGATGCAGCGCATCCCGCACCTCCTTATCGAAGGAATGATCTGCTCTTCCTTTGCACTGGGTGCAAAAACCTCCTATATCTATGTCCGCGGCGAAATGATGTATGTCATCCGCATCCTCGAAAAGGCCATTGCCGAGGCCTATGCGGCCGGATTGTTGGGCAAGAACATTTTGGGATCCGACTATTCCCTCGACCTGTATGTGCAACCCGGAGGCGGTGCCTATATCTGCGGAGAGGAGACCGCCCTGCTTGAATCCCTGGAGGGCAAAAGAGGAAACCCGCGCAACAAGCCTCCATTCCCTGCGGTATGGGGACTGTACGGATGTCCCACTGTGGTCAACAATGTGGAGACGATCGCAGATGTGCCCTGGATCATCAACAACGGCGGAGATGCATACGCAGCCATCGGTATCGGCAAGAGTACCGGCACCAAGCTCATCTCCGCGTGCGGAAACATCAATAAGCCCGGTGTCTACGAAATAGAACTCGGCGTGCCCGTCGAGGAATTTATCTACAGCGACGAGTATTGCGGAGGCATAGCGGATGGACGCACACTCAAGGCAGTGGTGGCAGGAGGATCCTCGGTGCCCATATTGCCGGCGGACCTGATCCTCACCACGGCAAACAACGAAAAGAGACTGATGACCTACGAGTCGCTCGGCGACGGTGGATTCGTATCCGGTACCATGCTGGGATCAGGTGGATTCATCGTTTTTGATGACAGGCAGTGCATCGTCAGAAACCTCTGGAACTTCACCCGCTTTTACCACCACGAGTCCTGCGGTCAATGCAGCCCTTGCCGCGAAGGCACAGGCTGGATGGAAAAGGTTCTGCACCGCATCGAAAACGGGCATGGCAAAATGTCGGACATAGACCTGCTCGTCGATGTGGCCAAAAAGATAGAAGGCAAGACCATCTGCCCGCTGGGAGAGGCTGCAGCTTGGCCTGTGGCCAGTGCGATTCGCCATTTCAGGGCGGAGTTTGAAGAGCACGTCCGGAATCCGGACTCCTGCTGTAAAAAACATCTGCACCACGAACATTCCATGGCCCATTGATGCAAAGAACAGCCATTGACTGATAAAATGACAAAACCTATATCCCTGAAACTAAAATCAAATCATCCTGAATAAAAGCGGAACATGAGCGATAAACTTAAAGTCACCATAGATGGCAATACGATAGAGGTGGACAAGGGTACTACGATCCTGCAGGCAGCCCGCATGATCGGCAAGAATTATCCTCCCGCGATGTGCTACTATACGCCTCTCAAAAACACGGGCGGCAAGTGCCGGGTCTGTCTGGTCAAGGTGGCACAGGCCTCCGAGGCCAACCCCAGGCCCATGCCCAAACTGGTCGCCAGTTGCCTGACCCAGGTGGAGCATGGCATGGTTGTGGAAAACGAAACCTCTCCCGAGGTCCTCGAGGCCCGCAACGGCGTGGTGGAATTCCTTCTGATCAACCATCCGCTGGATTGCCCGGTCTGCGACCAGGCCGGCGAATGCGACCTGCAGAATCTTTCCTTTGAACACGGCAAGGGAGCGACGCGGTATGAGGAAGGCAGAAGGGAGTTCGAAAAAATCGATATCGGCCCCAAGGTCCAGTTGCATATGACCCGCTGCATCCTGTGTTACCGTTGCGTGTACCTGGCGGATCAGCTCACGGAGAAAAGGGTGCATGGCGTAATCAACAGGGGAGACGTGTCAGAGATCAGCACCTACATTCAGAATTCCATCGAAAACGATTTCTCCGGAAACATCATCGACGTATGTCCCGTAGGCGCCCTGACAGACAAGACCTATCGGTTCAAACAGCGCGTATGGTTTTCCAAGCCCTTTGATGCCCACCGCAACTGCAGCAAATGCTCCGGAAAAACGGTACTGTGGATGAAAGGAGATGACATCATTCGCGTGACCTCCCGCAAGGACAAGTTTGGAGAGGTGATCGAATTCATCTGCAATGATTGCCGCTACGACCACAAGAATCCTGCCGACTGGACCATTGAGGGTCCGCGTCACATCGAGGATACCTCTGTGATCTCCGCGAATAAATACGAACTGCCCGTGATCTCACCTGCAGTAAATGTGGACGCTAAATTTGTATCGGAATGAGTATCCTGACTTTTAAAATCGTTTACATTGCTGTCATTTTCGGGCTCTCTCTGGTCATAGCAATGTATGCCACCCTGGCTGAGCGCAAGATAGCCGCCTTCCTGCAGGACAGGCTGGGCCCCAACAGGGCCGGTCCCTTTGGGATCCTGCAACCCCTGGCGGATGGATTGAAATTGCTCTTTAAGGAAGAATTCATTCCCGCAAGGTCCGACAAGTGGTTGTTCCTGATGGGCCCCGGTTTCTTTATGATCACCGCCCTGATGACCAGCGTGGTCATCCCGTTTGGCGACGATGTGACCGTGGATGGCGTGACCTATTCCCTCCAGGGTACCGACCTCAACGTGGGACTGCTTTACATCTTTGGCGTGGTATCCCTGGGCGTGTACGGAATCCTGATCGGAGGCTGGGCATCCAACAACAAGTTTTCCCTCCTCGGCGCCATTCGCGCAGCTTCGCAAAACATCAGCTACGAGCTTGCCATGGGCCTTTCCATCATAGCCCTGGTGATGATGACATCCAGCCTTTCCCTGAAGGAGATCGTCGATCAGCAGGCCGGCTGGCAGTGGAACATCCTGTATCAGCCTTTGGGCTTTCTCATCTTTCTGATCTGTGCATTTGCTGAGACGAACCGTGCGCCATTTGACCTGCCCGAATGCGAAACGGAACTGGTCGGAGGATTTCATACCGAGTTCTCTTCCATGAAACTCGGATTCTACCTGTTTGCTGAATACATCAATATGTTTGTCAGCTGCGCCATCCTGTCCACACTGTATTTTGGAGGCTACCATTTTCCGTTTGTCTCCTCCATGGATCCCGGCCTGATGAAAACCATATTGCAGGCAGCAGTTTTGTTTGGCAAAATATTTTTCTTCATTTTCCTGTTCATGTGGGTGCGCTGGACCCTTCCCAGGTTCCGCTACGACCAGTTGATGAATCTGGGCTGGAAGGTCCTGATCCCTCTTGCCGTGGTCAACATCCTCCTGACGGGATTTTTTATCTTGTTTAAAGCCGGTTGAACATCATGAGCGTAATAAAATTAACGGACCGAATCAAGGTGATGGAGCGAAAGCCCATGAGCTTCATGGAGCGATTGTATCTACCCGCCATACTCAAGGGGATGTCCATCACCATCAGACACCTGTTCAAAAAGAAAGCCACCATCCAGTATCCAGAGCAAAAAAGACCCATGAGCGAGGTGTTCCGGGGACTTCATGTGCTCAAAAGGGATGAAAAGGGCGCTGAGCGCTGCACGGCCTGCGGATTGTGCGCACTGGCCTGTCCTGCGGAGGCCATCACCATGACGGCGGCAGAGCGCAAACCCGAAGATAAACATTTGTACCGCGAGGAGAAATACGCTGAGGTTTATGAGATCAACATGCTCCGCTGTATATTCTGCGGCCTGTGCGAAGAAGCCTGTCCGAAAGCAGCCATATTCCTTCAGAATGACAAGATGGCTCCCGCCAGTTACGAGCGCGAGGACTTCATCTACGGCAAGGACAGATTGGTAGAACCGTTTTTATTGAACAACAAATCATGATTGACAAGATCTTTTATTTGCTGTCGGCACTGACCATCATCTCTGCCACCCTCGTGATCATCTCGCGTCATCCGATCAGAAGCATCCTGTTTCTGGTGCTTACCTTTTTTCTGATATCGGCACACTACGTGTTGCTCAACGCTCAGTTTCTGGCGCTGGTCAACATCGTCGTGTACGCAGGTGCGATCATGGTACTCTTTCTCTTTGTCGTCATGTTCCTCAATCTCAATGAGGAGATGGTGGAATTGAAAAGTTATATCCCCTGGTTTGCGGCTGTGATATCAGGTGGGTCGCTGATGCTGATCGTGACTTCCGCCCTGGAAAAGGCCGTCCTGACCTCTCCTGTGCTCGTGAGCGATTACAGCATCGGCCTGGTCGAAAACCTCGGCTCCGTATTGTACCGCGAATACCTCCTCCCCATGGAGTTGAGCGCAGTGCTGTTCTTTATTGCCATGGCCGGAGTCATGCTCCTTGGCCGCAAGGAAAAAATATCCGAATAATCTCTGTTATGGAAAACCAGATACCTGAAATATTCAATACCATTCCTCACACGCATTACGTGATGCTCAGTACGATCCTGTTTGTAGTGGGTCTCATCGGTGTGATGATCCGGAAGAATGTGATCATCGTCTTCATGTGCATCGAGATCATGCTCAATGCGGTCAACCTGATGCTCACATCCACCTCCGCGTATTACTCCCATTCCGGGGGGCAGATCATGGTGTTTTTTACCATGGCCGTGGCGGCTGCCGAGGTGGCTGTTGGACTGGCCATCATCGTCATGGTTTACAAGAACCTCCATACGACCAACATCGATGTGTTCCAGCGCCTGAAAGGTTGATATCATAAGTTTACCGATTAAACGAAAAACATGAATTCCGAATTTCTGATCCATCTTATTCTTTGGGCTCCTTTGGTCGGTTTTGCCATCAACGGAATTTTCGGATCTTCCTTTTCAGGAAAGACCGCCGGGCTGATCGCCTGTCTGGGCCCCCTGATCGGGTTTGTTTCCACCGTCCTGCTCTGGTCAGGATTTGATCAGGCCATCCAGTTCAGCTACTACAAATGGTTTGGCACACAGGACTCCTTCTCCGTTGATTTCAGCGTCATGGTGGATCAGCTCACCCTGCTCATGTTGTTCATCGTGACGGGCGTGGGCACCTTGATTCATTTGTATTCCGTGGGTTATATGGAGCATGACAAGGGTTTTGTGCGGTTTATGTCTTACCTGAATCTTTTCATTTTCTCCATGCTCCTGCTGGTCATGGGATCCAACCTGGTGATGTTGTTTGCCGGATGGGAGGGCGTAGGTTTGTGTTCGTTTTTGCTCATCGGATTTTGGTTTAAAAATCCGGAGTACAACAAGGCTGCAAGAAAGGCTTTTGTGATGAACAGGATCGGAGACCTGGGTTTTATTCTGGGCATCTTTTTGCTGGGAATGGAATTTCGCACCCTGGACATTCCGACCTTGCTCAACAGCATGGAGCATATTGAGAGCGGAGATCCCAAAATCATACTGATCACCCTTTTGCTTTTCATTGGAGTCACCGGCAAATCGGCTCAGATTCCCCTCTTTACCTGGTTGCCGGATGCCATGGCAGGCCCGACTCCGGTCTCAGCCCTGATCCACGCAGCAACCATGGTGACCGCGGGCATTTATCTCGTGGCCAGGATGAGCGGATTGTTCAATCTGGCGCCTTTTACCCTGGATGTGATCGCCTGGGTCGGACTGGCCACTGCTTTTGTGGCAGCCACCATTGCACTCAGGCAAAACGACATTAAAAAAGTACTTGCTTATTCCACGGTCAGCCAGCTGGGTTTTATGGCTGTCGCTCTGGGCTGTGCCGCTTACAGCACGGCGATATTTCACGTCATGACCCATGCCTTTTTCAAGGCCCTGTTGTTCCTGGGCGCGGGCAGTGTCATTCACGGCCTGCACGGAGAGCAGGACATCAGCAGGATGGGAGGCCTTAAGAATGTCATGAAGTCTACTCATCTGGTATTTCTCATTGGCACGCTGGCCATTGCGGGTGTGCCTCCTTTGGCGGGCTTTTTCTCCAAGGACGAGATCCTGGCTGCGGCATTCAGCCACAGTGTCTGGTATTTTGTGATCCTGGCCGCTACAGCCATCCTGACTGCATGGTACATGTTCAGACTTTACTTTGCCACCTTCCATGGATCCTACAGGGGCAGCAAGGAATCCGAAGCAGGCATTCATGAATCCGGTATGGTCATGCTCGCGCCCCTGTTTGTGCTTGCCTTCTTGTCGGTGGTGGGCGGATTCGCCGGAATGCCCGAAACCATCAGCTCCAAACACCTGGTCTCCGATTTTCTGAAACCTGTTGTCGCCGATCTGCCTCACTCTGTTTCGCACAGCTTTGAATACATCCTTTGGGGAGTCACCTTGTTGCTCCTGGTGCTGATCGTATGGCTTACAAATAAAATGTACTCTGTGAGCAGCTCCGAAGTGTTCAATGCTGAAACCGGATTTATTGGCAAACTGCTGCAGGAAAAATATTACCTCGACGAGATTTATGAGGCCTTGATTTCAGGTCCCCTGAGATCTGCCGGAACCTGGTTTAAAAACGTAATGGATCCGGGAGTGATAGACCAGGCCGTCAAGTTGCCCGGCATGGTGTTCAGGAATGCGGGAGTTGCACTCAGGCCCCTGCAGTCCGGGATCATCAGCTGGTATATGATCAGCATTGTCCTGGGATTGTTGGCGATGATTTATTTGTTCCTCTTTTAAGCTTAGCTGTGATGAGTCCGATACTATTATTGATTCTTTTCTCCATATTGAGCGGTCTGCTGATCTGCATCGTGGATCGTAGATGGGCGCCCCATCTCAGTCTTTCCGCGAGCGTCATCAGTTTGCTCTATTTCCTCTTTCTGCTGATCGATTTTCAGCCGGCGGGCGGAGCCAACCATCTCTTCCAGGCCAACTGGATACCGGGCATCAATGCCTCCTTCAGTCTGGCATTGGACGCACAGAATGTTCTGCTTCTGTTGTTGTCCTTTCTGGTCCTGCCTGTGGGCATTCTGGCCTCCTGGAACGATTCCGTCCAGCGCAACAAGGAATATTATGCGCTGATGTCCTTTGGATCTGCCGCATTGACCGGTTTTTTCGCAGCGCAAAACCCCTTCACCTTTTACCTTTTCTTTGAACTTGCGCTCATTCCGTTTTATCTGATCGTGCTGTTGTATGGAGGTGAATACAGAAGACAGGCCGTTTTTAAATTTTTCCTGTACACCGTATTTGGCAGCTTCCTCATGCTGGCAGCCATCATATATCTTTATTCCATCGTGCCGGGTACAGACATAAACTGGACCACGGCCGTGGCCGAACAACTGGGACCGCAAAACCAAATGTGGATCTTTGGTGCGTTGTTCATTGCCTTTGCCATCAAGTCGCCGCTCTTCCCGTTTCACACCTGGCAGGCGGATTTATATTCCGAGGGAGATCGTCCTGCGGTCATGATCATTGCAGGAGTGCTGTCCAAGATGGGCGTATTTGGTTTTATTCGGTTTTATGAATTTGTGCCCTCTGCACTCGAATCCCTCCGTTACCTCATCATCCCGCTTTGTATCGTTGGCATTATCTACGGCGCACTCGTGGCCTGGAGGCAGACGGTTATGACCAGGATCCTGGCTTACTCGTCCCTGTCCCACATGGGCATGATCGCGGCGGCCCTGTTCTCAGGCACTTTGGTGGGCATGCAGGGATCGCTATTCCAGATGTTTACGCATGGCATCCTTGCGGCGAGTTTGTTTTTTGTCGTGGATGCCGTCATCAGAAGGACCGGAGATACCAGTGTCTACGGTTCTGCCGGCCTGGCTCAGGCCAATCCCCGCTTGTCCGTATATTTTTTCATCATAGTACTGGCATCCGTAGGCCTGCCGCTGACCAGCGGTTTCATCGGCGAATTTTACATGCTTTGGGGTCTCACGCAATCCAATATCTGGTATGGCGCCCTGGCCGGGATCAGCATCATTCTCGGTGCCATTTACATGTTGCGCTTTTATCAGAAATCCGTTTTCGGAGAGATGCAATCAGACAAGGTGAGAAATTTTGGCAATCTCCATCTGGCCGAGGACTACGTTTTGGTCGTGGTGGTGATCCTCGTGCTCAGTTTTGGTTTTTTTCCCGGTACCTGGATGGATCTTACCCAACAGGCCTTTGCTCAATTGATTCAAAAATAAATTCAAGGAGGATCTATGCTATCAATGATCGTACTTACAGTGGCAGGGGTGCTGGCCCTCTTTTTGGGCTTCAGCAAAACGAAATCGCTGATCCTGCCGGTGGCCATGCTGGGTATCCTGGCATCTGCGGCAGCCTATTATTTTTACCAGCCTCTTTGGAGTGAGTGGTTGCTGGGCATGATGGGCACCTTTGGGCCGCCTTCGGTATTTACAGGACTTCTGCTCGCCTGCACTTTTCTGATCCTGCCCTTTCTGAACGTATACAAGCTTCGCGGATCCGGCGAGCTGGGGGATTTTACCGGTATTATCCTCTTCTCCGTGATCGGGGGTATGATGATGGTCGCTCACCAGGACCTCATGATCCTGTTTTTAGGCATCGAGATCCTCTCCATTGCCATGTACATTCTCGCAGGTGCGGACCGCAGGGTCATCCAGTCCAATGAGGCAGCCATGAAGTACTTCATCATGGGGGCATTTGCGAGCGCCATATTTCTTTTTGGAGTGGGCCTCTACTACGTATCCACCGGATCCTTCAAAATATTCGACGTAAAGATCATCGCTCCGGAATTGTATTCCATCAGCATCCTGATCCTGTTTGTGGGTCTTGCCTTTAAGCTGGCACTGGCACCCTTCCATTTCTGGGCACCGGATGTGTACCAGGGAGCACCGACCATCTTCACTGCCACCATGGCCACCTTGGTCAAGATAGCCGGGTTCGGGGCCTTGTTTCAGTTACTCAGGTATCATGCAGAAAATGTAAGTGAGTGGATCTACTGGATGATGATCCTCCTGGCCTTGTTGAGCATGCTGATCGGAAACATTATGGCCTTTGGTCAAACCAGCGTCAAAAGGCTTCTGAGTTATTCCGGGATCGTACAGGCCGGATTTATCCTGATCGGATTCCTGCATACCCGTCTTGAAAATTCGTGGATGGTTGCCTTCTATCTGGTCGCTTACGTGCTGGCATCCCTTGCATCCTTTTTTGTGATCTACTTTGTGGAAAACCACAAAGGATCCGATGACATAGGTGAGTTCAAGGGACTTTATCATCAGAATCCGGTACTGGCCATTGTTTTCACGATCGCCCTGGTTTCATTCGGGGGCGTGCCGCTCACCTCAGGTTTCATGGCCAAGCTTTTTGTGCTGAACCATGCAGCCGGATTCGGATCCCCGGCACTGGTGCTGATTGCCCTGGTGCTTGCGGTGGCTTCCATGTACTACTATTTTAAACTGATCAATCAATTTTTCACTTCGGACCAGTCGGCAGAAAAGGCCTGGGACATTTCCTGGGGATATAAGGGCATGCTGATTGTTTTATCGGCCATTACGCTGATTCTCGGGTTGTATCCTTTCGGAATCTACTCCTGGATCAGCTGATTGGGTTTTTGCGGGAAATTCATGCGCCATCCGGCTGCATCGCGAATGTCCCCGATTTAAAGGAAGTTGGAAGCCCATGGCTTCCGTCATCAAATAGAATATCGTGCTATTCGGAGAACAGGAAAGACAAGACCTAGCCGCCACGGAAGCCTTTTTGTGGAGTTCTGAGATTGTGGCTCAGGATGAAGCCCGAAGGGCCATTGAGTCCGTTTTAAGCTCCGGGAGATTTCCCCATTGCTCTCTCATCCGGGGAGCCCAGGGAACCGGTGCCCTGGCGGTCGCGCTCAGTCTCGCTCAGAATTTGCTGTGCAAGGAGTCTGATATCGCCTGTGGTCACTGTTCGGGATGTTATAAGGCCGGATCCCTGATCCATCCGGACCTTCATTTTTCTTTTCCGGTGTTTGGTGCGGGTGAGATCTGCCTGGACCATTACGGAGAATTCAGATCTGCCGTACAATCGAACCCCTGGATGAGCGTGCAGAGCTGGCTTTCGATGACTGACAGCGAAAACAAGCAGGCCAATATCACGGCGCGCGAAGCGCGGAGCATCATCGAAAGGCTTTATCTCAAGCCTTTTGAGGCGGATAAAAATGTAATGATCGTCTGGCTGGCTGAGTTTTTGGGCAAGGAGTCCAATATATTGCTGAAGCTGCTCGAGGAACCGCCCGGTCATGCATACATCATACTGGTCACGGAAGATCCGGCCGCCATGCTGCCCACGGTTCTTTCCAGAACGCAGCAATTCCGGCTCAGGCCCCTCCAGGATTCCGACGTGGCCAATGCCCTGGTGCGCAAGCTGGGCATTGAGTACAACCAGGCCCTCAGCGCAGCACTTTCATCAGAAGGCAATTTGCCCCTTGCACTTGAACTGGCCGGCGATGAGGGTGGGGGATTCCTCAAATGGATCCAGCAAATGTTGCAGGTGGCCTACAAAAAGGATCCCGCTGAGATGTGGGCCTGGGAGGAGCAGGTCGCCACCCTTAGCCGCGACAACCAAAGGCGCCTGTTCGGTTATTTCCTCGTGATCCTGAGCCTTAGTCTGAGAATTGGAAACAATGCCTACCCCGTGGACCAGGTCCAGCATCCGGTGTCCCAGTACGCCGAACGGCTGTCACAACGCCTGGGTATTGATAAGATATTGCAAATCAACTCATTGGTAAATGAGTGCGCCTATGGAATCCAGAGGAACGCAAATATTCGTATCTTGCTGCATGATTTTCTGCTCAAGTTGGCAGGAATCATACGATAATATAAAATTCAATTAATAATCAGGTATGGGATGTTCGGGATGTAAGACAGGTGCCAACGGGATGCCTGCGGGATGTGGAGACAAGGGACATTGCTCATCAGGAGGATGCAACAAACTAAATACATTTGACTGGCTCACCGCACTGGACATAGAAGACCCTTCGCGTGCCGATCTCGCGGAGGTAAGTTTTAAGAATGGAGCCCGGAAGACCTTTTACAGGCTGGGACCCAATCAAAGGTTTACCACGGGAGATCTCGTGGTGGTCGATACGGGCAGCGGAGGATACGACGTCGGCAGGGTGAGCCTGATGGGGGACCTGGTCAAGCTCCAGATGAAGAAAAAGAACTTCAAGGAGGATCGCATAGCCTTCGATATTTTGCGCAAGGCCAATCCAAGGGACGTTGAGCGGATGCAGGAAGCCAGGATGCTCGAGAAGTCAGCCCTCGTAAAAGCCCGCGTCATTTCAAGAAATCTTGGCCTGGACATGAAACTAGGCGATGTGGAATACCAGGCTGATCTTCGCAAGGCCACTTTTTATTATACCGCCGACGGTTGGATTGATTTCAGGGAACTCGTCAAACAATACGTCAAGGAATTCAGGGTAAAAGTGGAAATGCGCCAGATCGGATCCAGGCAGGAGTCCGCCCGCATCGGAGGCATCGGATCCTGCGGTCGCGAACTTTGCTGCTCCACCTGGCTCACCGACTTTAAATCGGTGAACACCACCGCTGCCCGCTACCAGAACATTGCCATCAACCAATCCAAATTGTCCGGACAGTGTGGAAGGCTCAAATGCTGTCTCAACTACGAATTGGATCTTTACATCGAAGAACTCGAGAAGTATCCTTCCGATGTGGAGAAGTTAAAGGCCAGAAACGGAGTGGCCACCCTGGTAAAAATAGACATCTTCAAGGGAGTGGTTTACTACCTGTACGAACCTTCCCGGGGCCGCAGCATTGTCATGCCCCTTTTGCCCGACGAGGTTCGCAGGATCAAGGCCATGAATGACCGCGGAGAGTATCCCGAAGACATCGTGGCTACCGAGGAGCCGGCTCCTGAGATTAAACCCGAGGACCGCTTTGTCGATGTGACCGGTGTGATCGAACTGCCCGCGGACAAAAAGAGAAAGAAAAAGAAAAAGAAGAAGCCAAGACCCGATGGCCAGGCCACCGGAGAAGGTGGAAATGCCATACAACAGGGTCCGCGGCCCCCCAGACCTGAGCGGACCGCATCTTCGTCCAATCAGCCCAACGCACCTCGTGAAGGGTCTGACAGGCCTCTCCGCGATCCAAACAGGCCTCCACGCGATCCAAACAGGCCTCCACGCGATCCAAACAGGCCACCGCGCGATCATTCTGACAGACCTCCCAGAGAAGGACAGGACAGACC
>CAYXKO010000021.1:0-16113 GCA_964465435.1 uncultured Saprospiraceae bacterium
AGAGGGGAGATTGATAACCAAAACTCACAACAAGGGGCCTCATACGAGGCCCTTTGTTTTAGTTTAGAATTTTAATTTACGGTTGAGCTTAATTAAATCGCTCCAAAGACGATCAAATACTGTTTATGAAGTTTTAGTTCTGCGGCTGGCCGGACATATCTGCATTGGCTCAGGATTTATTTAAAACAGAAAGTATAAAGCAGTAGTCTCTTGCAATTTCACGGTATTGTTTGAACCGGCCTGAGCTTCCTCCATGGCCGGTATCCATATCGCACTGAAACAAAATCAGTTGATCTCCCATTTGATTTTCTCGAAGCTTTGCTGTCCATTTTGCCGGTTCCCAGTATTGGACCTGCGAATCATGATATCCGGTCCTGATATAAATATGGGGATAGTTTTTGGGTTCTATATTGTCATATGGGGAGTAGCTTTTAATGTATTCATAATATACCTGGTTGTTGGGATTTCCCCATTCCTCGTACTCCCCGGTGGTAAGTGGTATGCTTTCATCCAGCATGGTCGTAAGTACATCGACAAAGGGAACCACAGCAATCACCCCTTTCCATAATTCAGGTCTGAGATTGATCACTGCGCCGATCAGAAGTCCTCCCGCTGATCCTCCGTATGCAAAAAGCATGTCTGGTGTCGTGTACCCTTCCTTGATCAGAAATTCAGCGCAATTAATAAAATCCGTAAAGGTGTTTTTCTTGTGTAAGAACTTGCCATGTTCATACCATGATCTGCCTAGTTCTTGTCCTCCTCTGATGTGTGCAATGGCAAAAATGAAACCTCTGTCGAGTAAACTGATCCGGGACAAACTGAAGGTGGGATCCACGGAAATGCCATATGAGCCATAACCATATAGTAATAATGGATTGGGGGATCTTCTGTTCAGATTTGCTTTGTATACAATGGATACAGGTACCAGGGTACCGTCATCTGCCATGGCTTCTGTTCTTTCGGTTATATAGGAATCAGGATCAAAGCCGCCTCGGATTCTCTGTCTCCAGAATATTTGGGATTCACGGGTCGCTAAATCGAATTTGAAAACAGTGGCCGGTGTTTTGGGGGATGAAAAGCTTATATACAGGTCGTGGGTTGCAAATTGTGCGTTAAAATAGAAACCGGCGGCATAGACTTCTTCACCAAAAGGCAGGTAGTAGGAGCTTCCATCATGGGAAAGAATCTTGATTTTTACATTGCCTCCGCTCCTTTCGCATATGGAAATATTGTTTTCGAAGACTTCAAAATCTTCGATCAGTGCATCCTTTTTGTGGGCTACCAGCTCTTTCCAGTTTTCAGTGCCTGTGGAATCTTCAGGGCATTGCATCAGGCTGAAATTAGGTCCAACGAGATTCGTTCGGATGATCCAGCCACCCGGTTTGTGTTCTGCCTGATATTCCAGCTTGTCTCGTCTTGATTGAAACAATTTAGGGGTTATCTCAATCGAGCCGGAATCGAAATACCACATTTCTGATTCAAGGGACGACTCTGATTCGATCAGGATAAATTTTTCAGATTTTGTCTTGCTTAAGTGTACATAAAAAGCCTTGTCCGGTTCTTCAAAAATCAGTGCGTCCTCCGCCGTATCGCTATGTAAGGTATGCTTAAAAACCTTGTCTTCCCTTAAAGTGTCATCTTTAGAGGTGTAATACAAGAATCTCGAGCAGGATGACCATTCCAGGGATGTCCCGGCATTGGTTATTCTGTCCGGGAGCCACTCTCCAGTAAGTAAATCCCTTACCAGAATATTATAAATTCTTCGGCTTCTGGTATCTATGCAAACAGCCAGATATCGGTTGTCCGGACTGATTTCCAGATTTCCCAGGTGAAAATACTCGTGTCCTTCTGCCAGTTCATTGGCATCCAGAATCAGGGTGGGTTCTGAGGCAAGTGTATTGAAGTGCCTCCAATAAGATGGGTATTCCCTGTTTGGCTCGAATTTTCTGAGGTACCAATAGTTATTTATAAAATAAGGCGCTGATTCGTCAGTCGGAGGGATGCGGCTGCAGATTTCCTGATAGATTGTTTCTTCAGTGTCTTTATATCTGCTGAAATAGCGATCAGCATATTTATTTTCTTCGTTTACATACTCTATAACATCCGGATGATCTCTTTCATTCAACCAATAATAGGGATCCAGCCTGGAATCATCACCATGGTTGATGAGGTGATTTATTCTTTTGGCTTTGGGGGGTGATTCATTATATGGTTGTTGCATGTGATTGTATTTTACTGCAAATCAAACAAATGTTTTTGAATTCCCTTATTTGTTTGGAATATGCCTTGCCTTGAAGGGCGTCCGTTTGAACTCCCTAATCCATTTGATGAATTGGAAACAAGAGTTATCTTTAGGCGCTAGTAGATCATGCACGAGTTCCGACATAACGCCCGCAGGCTTTTTGCCCTTTCTATCCCCATCATGCTGGGTAGTGCCGGGCAAAATCTGATTGCCCTGACGGACAGTCTTTTTCTTTATGGCTATAACGAAAATGACTTCGCCGCCGTTGGTTTTATCAGCGTCTTTTACCTGGTTTTGACCGGTATCGGATTTGGCTTTTCAAAAGGGGGGCAGATATTGATTGCCCGGAAATTTGGTGAGAACTCATATGATTTTGTCAATAAGTACTTTTATTCGATCCTGATATTCGAGGCAATTCTGGGCTTGCTGCTTTTTTTTGTTTTAAAATTTCTGGGTCCTCAGGTACTCGGACTTTTTATCAAGTCTGATATCATTCTCTCCAAATCCCTCTTGTTTCTCGATTACCGGTTGTACGGTCTCGTTTTTTCTTTTGTGGGCCTCTCATTTCTAAGCCTCTATATGGGAATAGGCCGGCCGAGGATCATCCTGATCGATACGGTGTTTTTGGGCATCCTGAATCTCTTTTTGTGTTATGCACTTGTGTATGGCAGGTTTGGATTTCCTGAGATGGGCATAGCCGGCGCGGGCCTGGCTTCATCCCTGGCTGAAGGAGCCGCCTTGTTGTTTTTTATTGTCTACATGATTTTCGATCGGGATCTGTTGCCATTTCGGCTTGGAAAGATTTCAACTTTGGCCTATAGCGAGATCAGGTATATCATTAAGATTGGTGTGCCGATCATGCTTCAGTCCATGATAGGTATTGCCAGTTGGTTTGTTTTTTTTAGTTTTATTGAAAAGCTGGGGGAAAGGGCATTGGCCATTTCCAATTTACTCAGGGTATTGTATCTTGTCTTTTCAGTACCCTGCTGGGGATTTGCTTCTGCAATCAATACCATCGTGTCCCGTTCGATTGGCAGGGGTAGGGAACGCAGGGTACTTAACCAGGTCTTCCATTCCTCCATGATATCAATGACAGTGACGGCATTGATCTCCTTTCCATTCCTGATTTTTGGACGGGTTGTGCTTCAGCCTCTTCTGGGAGGAGAGCATGGGGAAGTATTTTATGAGGCACTTCCTTATTTTTCCCTGCTTTATTTGATCCTGCTAGTTGCCTCCTTCTCAATTATTTATTTCAACGGCGTCAGCGGTACCGGAGAGGGATTCAAAGGACTTAACATCCAGATCATCGGATCCTTGGCCTATCTATTAATGGCTTATTTCTCCATCGCTTATCCGGAGACTCTTGGGCTCAAATGGGCCTGGTTTTCTGAGGTTTTATATTGGGGTGTGCAATGCATCCTGTCCTGGTGGGTACTCCGGTCCGGTCAGTGGTATTTCATTAAGTTTTAAGCGATTGTGTTTTGATTCAGGCAATGGCCTGTGGTTTCCTGCATTTTAGGAACAGGATACAGCTGTCCAGATTGATTCTGTTTAAGGCATGGATGGCAGGCTAAAATTTAAATTTTTGTTTTCAATTAATAAATAATCATAATTTAAAACAAGTTGATTGGCAATTTATAATATAACATATAAAAAACTATGTTATGGATAATTAACAGGTAAGATATTTTGATTATTAATATATATGAAATATTTATATTAAAATATTCTATATTTTTGCAGTCTTATGCGTCTGACTAAATTAGAGATCAAAGGATTTAAGAGCTTTGCCAATGATACGGTGATTCATTTCAATGAAGCGGTAACCGGCATAGTCGGGCCTAATGGCTCAGGAAAATCCAATATCGTGGACGCCATTCGCTGGGTGCTGGGCGAACAGAAGGGGCGCGAACTCAGGCTTGAGCAGATGTCCGATGTTATTTTCAATGGAACCAAGAAGCGCAAGGAGGCTCCAATGGCCATGGTTAGCCTTAGTTTTGAAAATACCCGCAATCTGTTGCCTGTTGACTATCAGCAGGTCACGGTTTCCAGACTGCTCTACCGGAGCGGAGAAAGCGAATATCGCATCAACCAGGTTCCCTGTCGTTTGAAGGATATAACTTCCATGTTTCTGGATACAGGTATCGGTGCTGACAGTTATGCCATCATTGCCCTTGGAATGGTCGAAGATTTGCTGGCCAACAAGGAAAGTGCCCGCAGGAAGATGTTTGAGCAGGCAGCCGGCATATCCAAGTACAAGGCACGTAAGAAAGAGTCCATCAATAAGCTGAAATCTACCACAGAAGACCTGGCACGCATCGAGGATCTTCTTTTTGAAATCAACAACAACCTGGTAGAACTTGAGAAGCAGGCCAAGCGGGCAAAAAAGTTTTATGAACTCAGGGATAAGTACCGCAATGCAGGATTGAAGCTGGCTGCGATTACTGTAGTGACTCTGAGGGAGAAAATCGCAAAGGCCAGTGAGTTTATCGATCAGGAAATGCTAAAGCTTTCGGGAAAGGAAGCAGAGCTCAACTTGTCCGAAGCTGCTGCCGAAAAATATAAGAAAGACCATCTAGACAAGGAGAAAAGCCTTGGCGAATATCAGAAAAAAGTGAATGATCTGCTGGACCAGATCCGCAATCTGGAGGGAGAAATTCAGGTCAATGAACAGAAGAAGTGGTTTGCCAGCTCTCAAATTGATCAGATACAAAAGTCTGATGCGGAATCAAGAACCCGCCATGAAGTATTAATACAGGATTTGGCTTTGCTTGAGACCGAGGTCGAAAAAACCAGGGTTGAGTTTGAAATAAACGAAACGGATTCCAAGCGAAAGCTGGAAGATCTTAATCAAAAACAAGTTAAGTTTGAGGAGCTTAAGTCCGGAGTCGATCAGGAACAGTTGAAAAAGAACGGATTAGAAAAGCAGATTTTCGAACTGGAGAAAAAAATGGCCATTGATTCGAACCGTCAGGAATCAATTGAGCAGGATGTCAAGAGAAGTGAAGACGAAATTTCATCAAGGCTCACGGAATTTCATAAGATAGAATCCGAAATTGAAAAGGTAGACCAGTCCAGGCTGGAATTTACCCGCAAGATGGAGGAGGTTCAGGAAGAAGAGGCGCGTAGAAAAGAAAAACTGGCTCAACTCAAACAGGATGTTGATGCCCATATCGTCAGGACAGCCGCAGTGACGCGGAAAAGGGACTCCAAGAGGAATGAGTTTGACCTGTTAAAATCGATGATAGACAAAATGGAAGGATTTCCTGAATCCACCATTTTTCTGTCCCAATCCTGGAAAAAGGACGTTCCGGTGTTGCTTGATTTGATCTATACGGACGAAAAATACAGGCCTGCCATAGAATTTTATCTCGAACCCTACCTGAATTTCCACGTTGTAAAGACCGAGGAAGAAGCGCTCCATGCCATCAAATTGCTTTACGGCAATGCCAAGGGCAAGGCAAATTTCTTTATTCTGGGAAAAATTGACGACCGTCAATTTGAAACGGTAAGCATGCCGGGATGTCGTCCTGCCATAGAGCTGGTGGAGATCGATCCTGTGTATCAGCCCTTATTCCGGCATTTGTTGCAAAATGTCTACATCATCGATCACGAGGGAGTGGTGGATGATATTGTAAAATATCCGGATCAGCACACCGTGATCAGTCTATCAGGCTCTGTCCTGAAGAGAGATAATATCATTACGGGAGGGTCCGTGGGATTGTTTGAGGGGAAGAAACTTGGACGCAAGAAAAATCTTGAAAAGCTCACTTCTGAAATCAGTCAGCTGGATGCAGATGTGATCCAGATGGAGAAGCAGCTTGCTGATCTGAAAAACGAGCTTAAGAAACTGGAGATGGGCACTCGTGAGCAGGAGCTGAATCGCCTGGTCAGGGAGGAAAGCATCCTTTTGCAAAGTCTGACCCAACTGAAAACCCGCGCGGAAAATTTGGTGTCTGTGCGAAGCCAGTTGGAAGACCGGATCAAAAACAACAAGGAACAATGCGACCTGTTGCGCCAGTCGAGGGAACGACATCTCGATGAAATGAGCCTTCTGAAGAGTGAGCTCGAAACGGTCAATCAGCATATTTCCGCATCGGATCAGGTCTTTGGTCAGGCAAGTACAGACTTGAGCACTGCAACAGCTCTTTATAATCAATCGAAACTGGAAGCGCTCAAGTGGGAAAACAGGCTTCAAAACATACTTAAGGACCAGGAATATAAGCAGCGCCAGTTTGAGGATGTTCAGAAACAGATGGAGCAACACGCTGAGCGCATAGCCTCATACAGATTGGAGTTGGATGAGCTGGAGAAAGCCATCACATCAAGCAAGGCGAGTCTGGAAGAACGGTACGAATACCGGAAAAATCTGGAACTCGATCTGGGCCAAATGGAAAGGGATTACCTCGAGATCAGGAATTCGATCAGTGTGCGCGAAACTCAGATTCGCGACATCCAGAAGCAAATATTGGAATTGCAGTCCTCTATAAACCATGCCAAGGATCAGCGTACAGATCTTAATTACAAGATCCAGTCTACCCTGGAACGTGCGGAGCTTGAATTCAATCTGAAGCTGGAGGATTATGTAGCAGAAGAGGAAATCGAGCAAATGGATGAAGATCAGCTCAGGGACAGGGTTCAATATTATAAGGTCAGGCTCGATAATTACGGAGACATAAATCCTCTGGCACTTGAGGCCTATGAGGAGATGAAGACTCGCTATGACAGCATCACAGAGCAAAGAGCGGATATTCTGAAAGCCCAGGAGAGCCTTTTGCTGACGATCAAGGAGATAGAACAGACAGCAACGGATTCGTTCCTGAGTGCATTTCATCAGGTTCGCCTCCATTTCCAAAATGTATTTAGATCGCTGTTTACTCAGGACGATGACTGCGACCTGGTATTGCTGGATGAAATGGATCCCCTGGAATGCGACATTGACATTGTGGCAAAGCCTAAAGGCAAGAGGCCAAAGTCCATCCATCAATTGTCCGGTGGTGAAAAGATATTGACGGCCATCGCACTGCTGTTTGCCCTTTACCTGCTAAAGCCTGCCCCATTCTGTATTTTCGACGAAGTGGATGCTCCCCTGGATGACATCAATATTGACAAGTTCAACCGGATCGTTCGCAAGTTTTCCAAGGATTCGCAATTTGTGATCATTACACATAACAAGTTGACCATGGCCGAGGTCGATGTGCTGTATGGTGTGTATATGGAGGAGCAGGGAGTTTCCAATGTGACAGCAGTTGATTTTAGGACCTATTCACACGACGTAGTGCTTTCAGAAATGGAAGGCTGATCCCGGATCCATTAACCGGAGGTCATTGCAACTGATTCATAAATACTGTTCCAATTCCAATTTCCTTAAATTGTCGCTTTGGGAAGTTCACTTATTTTTTCAATTGTTTCACTGTCGTGGTGAATTTCGGCAAGGAATGTATTTCTTCCATTGGTGATACACAGAAACCTGGCTCTTAAAATGTGATTGTAACGAGCTGCCTGGTACCATGCTTCCTGGTTTAATTCAATTTCAAAGGATTTGCATTCCACCAATATCAAGGGTTGGCTGTTTCTGTCGTAAACAACAATGTCAAATCTCTTATTCAGTGTTCCGAAAACCACTTTTCGTTCCACACCCATCCTGGCTGTGCTGTATCCCAGAATTTGCTCCAGATACAATATGAATAATTGTCTGACAAATTCTTCAGGACTATACCTCACCCATTTTTTTCTTACCGGATCAAACAGAGAACCTGAAGAATCCCTTTTGATTTTTTCTGCCAAGGTCAGGAGATCCATGCTCAGGCTTTTTTGAGCGAGAGAATCGAATTCCTCCTATTGGGAATGGATGTGTCTGTTGTTTTTAAGAAATTTCTGTATTCATACAGCTTGTTGCTCCAGATGGTCTCACATTCAAAGCCTGCCGCTTCCATGCAACGCCCAAAGTGCCAATGCCATTCAAGTTGCTGGATCCCGCTCGTGGTATTTGAATACAGTCCGTCGCAATTCCAGATCTTCTTTTTCGTTCCCTTAAACAATAAAATTTCTGTCAACTTGTCAAGTGCCGTTGATTCTTCCAAAGGGATGTTCTGCCATTCGGATTGAGACCATTGCAATACAAGTTGCTCCAGGCCTTTGGGAAGAAAGGAGAGGCAGTGGTACTCCGAATTGGCATATAGTCTGAAATTGGGGAAATTGGATTGAATGAAGAGTGCCAGCTGACTCATCAGAGTCCATCCTTCAGAAGAACTGTAATGATTTAAAATATTGAGTAGTCTGAGCGGGGGCGCCTGGCTCAAGGCAATTTGAAAATGGCTGTTGGGCGCATGGTCTTCAAATATGCTGATATACCTGTGACCAGCCTTTTCAAACCGCGTCAGAAAGGTTTCTTCTATATCCGGACATAAATTCCAGATTTCATCCCATACATGTACCAGATTGGCAGGAAAATATTCCGGATGGGATACCTCCATCACGATCACTGGAAACACTTCTGAAAGCAAAGGTGTCTGATGGTAGTGCTCGGAAAGACTGTTAGGACTTGGCTTTTTTTCTACCAGGGTTTCATGTAGGGTAGGCTGGCTATTCTCCAGTTCTCTTAAGGCATGGTATTGATAATTTTCATACCGTGAATGAAGGTAAGTTGGTAGTTGGGATTTTAGTTCATCCAGGCCTTGCTTTAATTTCAAGGTCGATTCATGATCGGGCAAAAGTGTCGCGTTCACGTTTCGCTCGACGATGTTGTAAAGGTACAAACCATCCAAAACGCTTTGCCAATGCTGGGGGGAGTGTTGAACTAAAATATTTATGGTACATGCTTGGGCTTGGGTCAGCCTGCTGTACAGTATGCTCCATTCAAAATAGTTTTCAAAATCCTGACTTCCTTCCAGTATTCGAAGAAATGTTGCTGTCTGGCTTTTAATATATTTTGCTGCCGAAACAAGATCAGTGCCATCAAAACTTTTTGAATCTTTCAAGATATGAGCCGAATTGACCTCATTCAGCCAATCTTGAAATTTGATTAAAAATGTATTGGCACTTTTATTCAAAGCTGTTGATCTGACTTCTTCGCAGGGAATATGTTGGAATTTTATTTCGAGGTTTTGGGAAAGATACTCAGACACATGTTTCTCCGACCAGGAATGTGGTGTTTGGGTCATCGCATTTGAGGGCATCCCGGATTCTCCTGCAAAAGATTTCAGGACCTTATGTAATTTTTCCTCCAGCAGTTGAAGTTCAATATTCTGAACATTGGACGAGGACTGTATGCTTTTGTGAATACTGATCTCATCCTGGATTGATTTGATTTCAAACCGGATCCTGGAACTTTCACTTTGCTTGTATTCCGAAATAAGCAGCAGGCACTCATGCAATAGTTGCCGCCCCGATTGGATCCAGATATTCAGATTCTGTTCAATACATGTCCATGCCTCTTCGGCAAGGAAAAGTTCAAAGATCCGGGTATTTAATTCTGTTAAAGCGTGATTCGGGTCCAGATTGCCTTTGAGGTGCCTGGCGAATTGTTCAAGCAGTTGTTTGAGCTGAAGATACTCCTTTTGCGACAAAGCAGGGGTGGTGGGTTCAAAAACTAATTCATTTGAACTGTTTATTTGAATATACCTGGCTAGAATATTGACCATGGAGGCGGGCGTCTCGTGGCTGCCAACATGTGAATGTTGGATGGAATCGAGCATATTGCGGACCGTTTTTGTCAGGTCCGCACTGGCATTCTCAAATCCCTTGATCTGAAGTTTTCCCTGAACAGTCATGGGTTTGAACTGCAGTAGTTTCTTTTCTATATCTGATCTTGAGTGATTAAAAAACAAGCACAGGGACTGGATCTCATAGGTCTGGATAATATCCTCCAACATCCTGACCTGTTCCTGGCTGCTCACCAATACCAGCGTTTTTCGGGAAGTTAAAAGGTTGCGTATTAATTTATTGTGTAACCAGGTAATAAGTGCATTGTTGGAGGTGGGTCTGATATGGATCCGCGTCTCTGTTTCCGAGATGAGCATGGACTGCGCCACGTCGTCCGCCATGGGGTATGCATATGAAAATAACTCCTCAGTCATCTTGAAGTGTCGTCTATAAACGGTAAATATATATAATTTTATATAATATGATCAATAATTATACCGTCGTGAATCTTATTAGTTCATTTTGCATTGAATATCAGGTTTATATATTTCTTTTCTGCTGTTTTGTTTTCTCTTGAAAGCAGAGGGCCGTAAGTCCTGTTTCCGTCAGTACTTAAGTTGATCTCAGAAAGCGGGTAAGGTATTTCTTCCAATTAGGGAATGGGAAAAAATTCTTGAGTATCAGATCTAAGCAAGGGAAATGCCATTAGACCGGACTTAGAAACAATTTTGACCTCATGATTTCCATCTTATAATGCTAATTGACAAAAGCATCCTTTGAGTCGGATGACAATTTTATCATTTGCGTTTCAGCTTCCCTTATGTATCCAGGCAGCTATAAAACAGACTTAGCGGTTGAACCCTAATCTCATGCCGGGCCCCGTCCAGATGACTTTGGATCCATCGTAAACCTGCTTTCCATTCACCCAGGTGCTGAGAATTTTGCCTTGCAGTGTCTTGCCTTCCAGGGGAGACCATCCGCATTTATAATAGAGTTGATCCTTTACTACTTCGGTCTTTTGATCCGGATCTATCAGGACCATGTCTGCGTAATATCCCTCTCTTAAGAATCCTCTGTCGATCACATTAAAACATATGGCCGGGGCATGCGCCATTTTATGTGCAACAAAGGGCAGGTCCCAGTCATTTTCACGGGCCAGCGTGAGCATCATCAGCAGGGGGTGCTGGACAAGAGGCAGACCGGACGGGCTTTCCAGGTATGGCTTGTTTTTTTCCTCCATGGTATGAGGAGCATGGTCTGTTGCGACGATATCCAGATTTCCATTTTTGAGCGCCTTGCAGAGAGCGAGCCGGTCGCTTACTTTCTTAATGGCCGGATTGCATTTGATCTGATTGCCCAGGGTAGGGTATGAGTTTTCGTCAAAGAAAAGGTGGTGGACACAAACCTCAGAGGTGATCCGCTTTTTTTCAAGAGGAAGTTCTGAATTGAAAAGACTGATCTCGTCCTCGGTGGTTATGTGCAGGATGTGGAGTCTGGTGTTATGCTTTTTGGCCAATTCAGATGCATAGGTAGAGGAGAGCAGGCAGGCCTCCCGGTTTCTGATATAGGGATGTTCAGCAGGCGGGATCTCGTCCTTGTATTTTTCTCTCGCCCTGGCCAGATTGGATTTTACAGTTTTTTCATCCTCACAATGAGTGGCAATGAGCGCCGGGGCGTGGGCGAAAATTCTTTCGAGAATTTTAGGGTCATCAACGAGCATGTCGCCGGTAGAGGATCACATAAAGATCTTGATCCCGCATACCTTGCTGTAATCAATTTTCATGATCTCATCGTAATTATCGTGAGAAACGCCCATGAAAAATGAATAATTGACATAGGAGCGGTCTGCTCCGATCTGGTACTTATCCTCCAGCAACTTTTCGGTCAGTGCATTGGGCACAGTATTAGGCATTTCCATGAAACTGGTCACGCCTCCGGCAGCTGCTGCCATGGATTCTGTGCGGATTTCTGCTTTATGCGTGAGCCCCGGCTCCCTGAAGTGGACCTGGTCATCGATGCATCCGGGCATCAGGATTTTGCCACCTCCATCATAAATCTCTGAATTTTCATGACTTATGTCTCTGTCTATCTTGACTATTCTGCCATATTCTGTCAGCAGGTCGCAGGGGGTGATATGGCCATCATTGACCAACTGCACGTTTTTTATGATCAGACGATTTTTCATTTGGTTTGAATTGATTTTTGAATCTTTGTTCTCTTGTATAATCGTTTATAATAATTTATGTCCTTCAGACCGTCAAGTTTGAAAATTGGAATTCTGGGTGCCGGCCAACTGGGCAAAATGATGGCCCAGGAAGCATCTAGGTTAGATATTGAACTTTATTTTCTCGACAAAAGTAAAGAATATCCGGCTGGAAAATTAAGCAGGTTTTTTAAGGAAGGAGACTTCAGGGATTTCCAGACCGTGCTGGATTTTGGCCAGGAAATGGATGTTCTGGGCATTGAGATAGAAGATGTCAATATTGAGGCTCTTGAGGCCTTGGAAAGCTCAGGCAAGAGGGTGGTACCACGTCCCTCCATTTTGAGGATCGTGCAGGACAAGGGTTCGCAAAAGGAGTATTTCAGGGTGCAGGGATATCCAACGGCACCTTTTTTCTGTTTTCTGTCTGCGGACTCGGTCAGGGAAGCCATTAGTAATGGAATGATCAAGTTGCCATTCGTCCAGAAATCGCGCAGAGGCGGTTATGACGGCAAGGGAGTGGTGGTCATCAGGCAGGAGTCAGATCTGCATATGCTTATGGACACTCCTTGTGTGGTGGAAGAGATGGCAAATATTGCCAAGGAACTGAGTGTGATCGTCGCAAGTGATTCGAAGGGGAATCGCAGGGTTTATCCTTGTGTCGAAATGGAATTTCATCCCGAGGCAAATCTGGTGGAGTATCTTCTCTGCCCGGCACAGGTGCCCCGGGAGGTGAGCGATGCTGCGGGTGCTCTGGCCTTGCAGATCGCCGAAGACCTTGATATACAGGGGCTTTTGGCAGTAGAGATGTTCTGGAACCAGGATGGAAAAATATGGATCAATGAACTTGCGCCCAGACCCCACAACAGTGGTCATCATACCCTGGACAATGGGGCTTGTTCCCAATTTTTGAATCAGGTATGTGCTTTGGCCGGGCTTCCGCTCGGGCCTGTGGAATCTGATCTGTATGCCATCATGCTGAATCTGGTGGGTGCAGAAGGGTATTCGGGCCCGGCCAAATATGAGGGCCTTGAGGATTGCCTGGCCATGGAAGGTGTGTATGTGCATTTGTATGGTAAGACTGAAACCAGGCCTCACCGCAAGATGGGGCATGTCTGCATTACGGACAGGCATTTGGAGAAATGCAGGGATAAGGCTAATTTCGTGCGAAACAAACTAAAAGTAATCTCTTGAAACAGGATGTAAAAGTGGCGGTGATCATGGGGTCTGATTCAGATCTTCCGGTCATGCAGGGCGCTGTTGAGGTGTTGAAGGAATTCAAGGTGACTCATGAGGTAAGGATCGTTTCTGCCCATCGCACCCCTCAGCATATGATTCAATTTGCAACGGAGGCGGCCAGCAGGGGTGTCAGGGTCATTATTGCAGGGGCGGGAGGGGCTGCCCATCTGCCGGGTATGGTGGCATCTGTGACCACATTGCCGGTTATTGGCGTGCCCGTGAAGTCTTCCAACTCGATCGACGGATGGGATTCGGTCCTGTCCATATTGCAAATGCCCAATGGTGTGCCGGTGGCAACGGTCGCCCTTAATGCTTCTAAAAATGCTGGCCTGCTTGCGGTCCAGATACTGGGCATTGCAGATCAAAACTTATCAGATCTCTATCAGGCCTACAAGGAGCGGATGAAAAGAGAGGTGCTCCTCAAGGATGAGAAATTGATCAATAATCAGGATGGCCTTTGACGGGCCTTTTTGGATCATTGTGATCGATCCAAAATGGATAGAATAAAATGGATTGGAAGGTAATCTGGAATTTTTCACTGTATGGATCCGGGGATGCATCTGTCACTCTGGGCGATATTGTCATCATTTTCCTGAGCCTGCTGATCTTGTACCTGTGTTCTGTTCGTCTTAAGAAGTATCTGATCGGCAAGGTATTTGTCAAGTACAAACTGGATCCGGGCGAAAGCCAGGCTTTCGGCACCATAATTCAATATACTTTCATCATCATTGGTGCTTTTTCCATCATCATGGCCTCGGGTGTTGATCTCAGCGGGGTCGGTATCATTGCCGGTGCCCTGGGGATCGGAGTAGGATTTGGACTTCAAAACATTGCCAGTAATTTCATCAGCGGGGTCATTATCCTGTTTGAAAGACATATCAAGGTGGGAGACAGAATAGAGGTGGGCAACGTGGCCGGCAACATCATCAAAATCTCCCCCAGGGCCACCACGGTCATAACCAATGACAACATAGCCATCATTGTCCCCAACTCGGAATTCATAAATGGAAGGGTCATCAATTGGAGTCTCCAAAACAAGGTGGTCAGGTTCAATTTCATGGTGTCTGTGTCCTACGACGTGGACCTGGCACTGGTGAGAAAGTTGCTGCTGGATGTGGCAAGGGAAAACGACGGGGTCTTAAAGGACCCTCCTCCGGATGTCTTGTTTGACTCTTTTATGGAAAGCAACATACAGCTCAACCTGCGCGTCTGGAGCAGTCGATATTGCAATACACCCAAAGTGCTTCAAAGCCAGCTATACTATTCTGTCTATGCCACGTTTAAGGAACACGGCATCAAGATCTCCTATCCCAAGAGAGAATTTATCGTGGAAAGATAGGGGCGGACCTGTCTGTGGTATCTGGTTGCTAAAAGAATTCCCAAGTTGACTCGGTCGCAGTTTAAAACAAACTGGCCGGATATTTTCCATCCCGGATGAGCTGGCTCAAGGCAGCCTGAACCAAGGGTCTGTCTTCCTGATAGGTGACCCCAAACCATTGGGAAGGGGATTTTATGACTTTTACCCGCACTTCCTTCCTGTCTATCAGGTCTTGAACGAGATTAGGTATGTAAAATTCAGATGATGCATCATCCATAGATTGATCCAGAAAAGCCCTGAAAGCGGACTCGGCATGATTGAAATAGCTGGGACCGAAAGCCCACATGTTCATGGATACTGCGGTGTCAGGCTCGAATTCCCTGTCTGTTTTCTCCATGAGAATTCTGCCGTCTGCTGACCGGTGGATTCCTTTGCACTCCTCTACAGTGGTTAAAAAACCATCTCCGTCCGAAATGCAAATGCCCCTGTTGACGGATCCGTTTTCTGAGAGGGTGTTTTTGAGCAAATAGGCGATGACGGCGTATTCGCGGTCATAGCCTGAATGTTCGGTGAGATAATGGTACAGGGAATGGAGGGCTTCCTTTCCATAATAATCGTCTGAGTTGATGACGCCAAATGGTTCCTGGACCAGGTCTCTGGCCACCCAGACCGCGTGTCCTGTGCCCCAGGGTTTGGTTCTGCCCTCAGGGGATTGATAACCTGCGGGTAAGACATGGAGTTCCTGACTTACAAAATGCAAATCTGCCAGTTTGCCCCAATGGGTTTTCATTCTGGCCTCAATTTCATTCCTGAAACTGTCCCGGACAATAAAGACTATCTTTTTAAACCCGGCATTTATTGCATCGTAAATGGAATAGTCGATGATGGTTTCTCCATTCGGTCCAAAGGAGTCCAGCTGCTTCAGGCCGCCATACCGGCTTCCCATACCGGCGGCAAGGATGATAAGACTGGGTGGATTGGGTCGCATTCGAAATATTTAGGCACAAAAATAAACAACCCCGGTTTGGGCCGGGGTTGTTTTTATAATCTTGGGAATTTCGGATTAAATTTTGCTCAGAATTTTGGTCTTCTGGGCGGATAGACCCGAGATCCGGATGACGTAATTGCCTTGCAGCAGGAAGCCGGTTTCCAGCCTGATTTCGTGCGATCCTTCATTGACTCTGCCGCTGAAAAGCTGCTTCAGCTCTGAACCAATGGAATCGTAGAGACTGATGCGGATGTATTCATTCCTGGTGGTGAAGCGGATGATGGTGTAATCCTGAGCCGGATTGGGTGTGGTTTCCAATTGAAGCTGGTAATCTCTCTCTGCATCGCTTACATCGGACACAGTACAGGCCGATGAGATGATCGGGAGTTTTTGAAAGTCGGCATAGAGAAGGTTTTTTACCACATCAGGGCTTACGCCAAACCAATCCATCAGCAAGGTGGCATAAATGGACCTGAAATCAT
>CAYXKO010000022.1:0-6688 GCA_964465435.1 uncultured Saprospiraceae bacterium
GATGGCTGATGGCTGATGGCTGATGGCTGATGGCTGATGGCTGATGGCTGATGGCAAAATACTATTTTCTCAACGTAATGGGTCATATGCTATGTGCCATAGGCCATTGGCTGTTTTATTGGCGAATGGCTAATGGCGAAAAATAACATTGACAATGACTAATGTCTGGAAATAACTCTGGTAAACCTTTAAAAAGCCATCTGCTATAAGCTGTCCGAAAGGCTGATACCTTATGCCAGGCAAGCTATCCATACATTTTCAAAATTAAAGTGTTACATTTTCAAAATTAAAACTTCGCATTTTCAAAGTTAATACTATCTTTGTTTAGTTAATACTATAATTATGAGTGCATTAAGAATTATAAAAAATGAAATGGATATCTATGCCAAAAAGTACCCCATTTTGGCCCTTACCGGACCCAGGCAATCCGGTAAAACAACGTTCTTAAAAACCCAGTTTCCCAACTACAGCTATGTCAATCTTGAAAATACAGATATCAGAAAATTTGCCATTGAGGATCCCAATGGCTTTTTAAAGGAACTGGACGAACCTGTCATATTGGATGAAGTCCAAAGGGTACCTGAACTTTTTTCTTACCTGCAAACCAAAGTGGATGAGGACAAAACCATGGGACAATTTATCCTTTCCGGATCACAAAACTTTCATCTGATGCATCGCATTTCCCAGAGTCTTTCCGGGCGGGTCGCCTTGTTCAAATTATTGCCCTTTGATTTAAAAGAAATGGAAAGTGCGGGATGGTTAAGCAATGACTATGCGGTAAATCTCCAAAAAGGCTTTTATCCGGCCATCTACGACCGTGGAATCCCGTCCAGGGTTTTTTATTCGAATTATGTTCAAACCTATGTGGAAAGGGACCTGTCTGAATTGATCAAAGTGAAGGACCTGAGCGTTTTTCGAAAATTTATTACCCTGTGTGCCGGCAGAGCAGGACAATTGCTCAACCTTAACTCCCTGGCCAATGATTGCGGCATATCGCAACCCACAGCCAAATCATGGCTTTCCGTTCTGGAAACCAGTTATATAGTATATCAACTACAACCCTATTTTGCTAATTTCAATAAAAGGATCACAAAAAGCACCAAACTCTATTTCTACGACACAGGTTTGTTGTGCCATTTGTTAAAAATAAAAGATGCAGAGGGTGTAAAATTGAGCTCCGACAAGGGAAGACTGTTTGAGAATTTTGTCGTGACTGAGTACATCAAGCAAAATTATCATCAAAATCTGATGCAGGACTTTTGGTTTTGGAGGGATGCGGATGGCCATGAAATCGATTTAATCCGACAGGATTCAGAAAAACTGAATCTGATAGAAATAAAAGCAACGGAAACCATCATGCCGGATATGTTCAAAGGGTTCCAATACTTTGAAAAATTAAAGCCCGAACTGGTTGAGAGTAAGACGCTCGTCCACACCGGCCTGTTTAATCAAACAAGGAGCGCGGGAACGGTTCAGAGTTGGAAAGGAATCGGATCATAAGAAATGGCTCATGGTGAATGGCTCATGGTGAATGGCTTATGGTGAATGGCTAATGGCAAATGGCAAATGGCAAAATGAAATAAGCTAATAGCCATAGGCTATAAGCCATTGGCTGATTGCATCTTCTCCAGCTTAGGCTATAAAACAGGCCAACTACGTCCCAATACCCTTTGAAACCGCAAAATAAGCCCTAATCCGTCACCACGTAAGAACCCGGACTTGCTCCCGAGATGCTGCCGCATTTCAGATTGTGGCTGTTGGTGCGGATGAGGCCATTGGTCAGGTTAAGGGTATTGGTGGTGAGATCTCCATCCAGTACCATGATCTTACCCGTACCATCCATTTCCAGGCAATCAATGGTAACCGATCCCATGGGTTTGAGCACCACAGACTTGTCGATCAGCAAGCAAGGCTCATGGTAGGTGCCGGCCGGGATCTCGATCACATCCCCGTCATTGGTCATGGAAGCGGCCAATGCATCCGCAATGGTGCAGTAATAAAGTCCATCCTGGACGTTGAGAATGGCCATCTGATCATCCCACACAGTAATTAATCCATTACTATAAGTAGCCACCATATTGGATGGCGTGGTTGTTATACCGGAGAAAGACCCCGTATAACTGTCGGCATCCACAATCTGAAAGGTCTGTCCACAAGAGGGGGCAAAACCAAAATTTAAATGTAGGGTCCCTCCTGCCTGGGCGTTGCCGGTGACCTGAATCTGATCAAAATCAACGCAGGGATTAACTCCATTGATCTCAACCTGCAATGCGCCATTGCTGGTCCAACCGTTGGTAAACTGCAAACACCCGGGAGAAAGTCCTGGAGAAACTATTCCATTGGAAGGATTGGAAAAAAGACTGTTGTTGAATATGCCGGTCCCACTATATATGCCCTGGTTGTCAAAGCTTCCAGCGCAATTGATGGTGCCGATATTGGTCATCGTGCCGGAATTGGTGGTGTTGCTTCCAGCCGCACAATTCAGCACGCCCAGGCTTGCAATTCTCAATTTGCCACCGGAAGGAATTGCAATGGCACCTCCGGAATTATTGGCGATGGTCTGGTTGCTGTAAATGCCATCCAGCAGAATGTCGTCAAAAGTAAGGGTGCCGGTGTTGGTCACAGTGCCCCCGGTGCCCGCATCGTCCCCAATGCCATGGTTCACCTGAGCTATTGTTCCGATATTGACTTGTCCCTGATTGATAAAATTTGTGCCCGACTTTGGAAGAATGGCAAACAATCCCAAGGTGCGGTCAATGTTTACTATTCCCGAAGATGTATTGGTGAAGGTGGAAGGATTGGTCAATTGGATCCCATGCGTTTTAATAGGGCCCGTTGCACCCAGATTTATTGTGCCGGCATTGGAAAAAGTGGCACTACCCGCCGATAGCTGTATGCCATTTCCCAATGTGCTGCCTACACCGGTTTGATCTATATTTATAACAGCTCCGGCCTGGTTGTCGAAAGCAGCAAAATTATTTAAACCTATTCCTGCAGACCTGATGCCCACCATATGCCCTATGTCTATGGTACCCTGATTGACAAAACTGGTTCCTGTACCACCAGCAAAAATGCCTAGATCGGTTCTATTCATTTGGATGGTTCCTGTTGTTTGATTCACAAAAGAGCTGGCACTGGTTTGCCAAACACCCCAGAAATTAATCCGATACTTGCTGCCAATCACTATGCCTCCTGCATTGGTAAAATTGCTCCCACTGTTAAACACCTGTATGGCATCATCCCCTGTGCTGTCGATTTCAATCAGAGCTCCTGCATTATTGACAAATTTAGATCCGGTCACCACTTTTATACCAGCCAATCTAATTGAATCCATGCTTCCAATTTTCAAAATGCCTGAATTCGTAAACTGGGTAGAAGCATTTTCCAAATTAATACCATGCCGACTTCGCGTCTTATTTATTTCCACCACTCCGGTGGCCATATTGATAAACTGGCCTTGCGAATATATTCCAATGCCATCGCGCTGCACTTTTGTTGATTTGCCCACTTTGAGATTTCCGAAATTTGAAAACTTGGTCCCACTCCCATTCAGGTTGATCCCATCTTCACTGGTCGTATTGTCAAGTTCAATTACACCGGCAGCTGAATTTACAAATTCAGCCATGGTCCCCATGTTGATGGCAGTTCTTTTGACTGAAAAGAGATTTCCAATTTTCAGGCTTCCTTCATTTGTAAATGTGGTGCCGGCATCATACAGAGCAAGTCCATCCCAATTCACCGTGTTGTTAATTTCAATGGTTCCTCCAGATGCATTGGTAAAGTCGGCACTCGTCAGCAGGACCATTCCTGATCCTTTTACAGAAGATAAATTGCCCACCTTTAAGGAACCGGCATTAATAAACTCAGTTCCGCTGTTCTGGACGATGATGGCATCAAAATTATTTACATTATTCACTTCAATTCTGCCGGAAGAGAAATTTTCCAATTTGGGACCTTGATACATGGTTATTCCAACGTTGGTGATTGCGGCCAGATTACCGATGATGAGGTCTCCGTAATTATTAAACCGGGCATTGATTCTGAATTCAAATCCATTACCGGAACGGTTAATTTCTATGGTGGCGCCTGCATGATTATTAAATACACAGTTATCAGACAAATAAAAGCCATTCCATGCGATCGCAGATGAATTACCGATTCTGATCGAGCCATAATTATTGAACAAGGTATTCACTCCCCACATGTCTATTCCATGATAGAGGTTTGTGTTATTGATCTCCATCTGACCCGTAGCTGAGTTTTCGATCTCCGCCTGATCGTTTATTCTGAAACAGGTATAATTGATTGAGGCCAGCTTGCCCATGAACAGTTTGCCATCATTGGTAATTTTGGTGCCCGCCCCAAAACATTTCAGTCCATCTGCATTAATACGATCCAATTCAATCGTACCGGAAGCATGATTCCTGATTTTTGCTGCCGAGTTAATGTCAATCCCTTCCCATGCAATACTGCTCAGATTGCCTATCCGGATGATTCCCGAATTGTCCAAATTTGTATTGGAACCCACCATCAGAACCCCCTGATTATTGCAGCCATTGATCTCAACCAGTGCATCCGCATGATTGGTCAGCTTGCCACCAGTAGCCATATAGAGCCCACGCCATGCGACTGAGGAAGTATTTCCAATCAAAATAGTTCCTGAATTAAAAATCTCGCTGTTGGCATCCGTCACCCTTACTCCATCATCTGCGCTGCCATTACTGTGCAATGCACCTGTAGTCTGAATCCTTAGTTTGGCGCCGCTCAGCACTCGTACTGCTTTACACATAGCCGTATAGGCAGCAGGAATGGTGACATCTGAGCTTGCACCGGAAATAACAACGGTGTGGCCCGTGCCGGGAATTCCTGTGGGAGACCAGTTTGACGGAACATCCCAATTACCCGTTGCACCGATCCAGGTAGCAGTCTGAGACCAGGACAAGCTTGTAAAGAAAAGGAAAATACCAATCCCAATTACTGATCTAAAAGACATTGATCCCGACATATAACTGAATTTAAAGTAATATTCTTATCAAAATTTAGATATGCTTCTTCTCCTATGGCAGAAAATGCAACTCCCATACTTTAAGAGTCATCAAAAGGTAGCCATCACAAAGATCTTATCCGATCTTCAAAATAAAAATAGGACTTAGGTCCTAGGTTTCCTCTTTAAATCAAAAACTGTGAATGACTTGGCCATTGGCTAACTACTTTTGGTTACTGGCTTTTGGTTAGGCTTAGGCCTTTGGCTGCTTGGAAGGTCCAATGACATTTTATCCAATATCCGCCGGAACGCCAAAAAAAACCTAATCCGTCACCACATAGGAACTGCCACTGCCTCCCGAGATGTTGCCACACCTCAGATTGTGACTGTTGGTGCGAATAATGCCGTTGGTCAGGTTAAGCTCGTTGATGATGAGATCGCCTTCCAGGGTAAGGGTCTTGCCGATGCCCTGCATTTCCAGACAATCGATTGTGAGCGGTGGGGCAAGGGGTTTCAGGTGAATGGATTTGGTCACGCTGATGCAGGCTTCCAATACATAACCTGCCAAGATCTCAATGGTCTCTCCATCCGATGTCTGCGGATCAGAGAGGGCTTCGGAGAGTGAGCAGTAGTAAATGCCATCATCGACGTTGTACACATACCGGGCATATACCTCGATCTCAAAATCACAGGATTGAGCGCCTAAGGTATAAGTGATGGTATGTGTTCCCAGGCCTGCTGAGCCGGGATCAAAAATGCCGGACATCACACCCGGTCCGCTGTAAGTCCCCCCTGAAGGGGTAGCCCCCGTCAGTAAAAAAGGAGCCTCTGTGATGCACACCTTAAAATCAGCCGGGCAGGTGAGGTTGACACATGCAATCACCTCCACTGTTCGGGTCTTACGGATTGCAGCATTACCGCTCATGTCGGTAACATCGTAATCAACATTGTAAATTCCAATTGAATTTATATCGACCTGGTTATCGACCAGAATCTGCCCGCTGATATCCCCGTCACAATTATCCTGTGCAGTCGCACCGGCATCGCTGTAGGGCACCCCCTGACAATGCTGGATGGACGCATCCCCTAACAACTGGATTACCGGCAGAGTCTGATCCCCGGAGAGGATTTGAAAACTATGTACCGACGTACAGGTGTCCTCATCGGTGATGGATACTGTATAAGTACCGGGCAATAAACCGGAAATGTCTTTGGTAGTCGCACCATTGCTCCAGACATAGGTATAGGGATCGTTTCCATTCGTGGGATCCAGGCTAACAGAACCATCGGCAATCAAAGGACAGGAGCTGTTTTGAATCAGTTCATTGGGTGCAATGACGGGACAAATTTTAACATCGCGGTATTCATACAAACTCCACTTTCCATTGGAATCCCGGACCCTGATGCCCATCTCGTGATAACCCGCCGGAACGTTATTGGGTATCATCAAAACCACATCCTCATCCACCATTGCTCCGGGTGTCAGGGCCACAGGGATTCCCGCGCCCGGCCCCGGATCTGAATCCAGAAAAAATTCTGCTGCAACGATATCCGAAATATCAAATTTTTGGACAATAAAATGCTTGCGTTCGTACAAACTCCATAGCCCATTGGTATCTCGCATGCGCAGACCCAAAGTGTGCATTCCTTCCGGCAAGTTAGGAATCATTAAGCTAAGCGATTGATCCACGCTGCCTCCTGAAG